>NZ_JBHWJJ010000032.1:0-71114 GCF_042732005.1 Streptomyces sp. NPDC059851
CGCCGGCCGGCCGCCCCTGGGGGGCGGGCCGCCGCTGTGGGGCCGGATCGAGCCGGCCGCGTCGAGCCGGTCGGGTCGAGCCGGTCGGGTCGAGCCGGTCGGGTCAGGCTGGGCGGGTCAGGCCAGTCGGACCACGGCCCGCGACATGCCCAGCACCTTTTGCCCGGCGCTGATCGCGGTCAGGTCGACCCGGACCTTGTTGTCGTCGAGCTTGGCGGCGACCTTGCCGCTGACCTCGATCAGGGCGCCGGTGTCGTCGTTCGGGACCACGACCGGCTTGGTGAAGCGGACGCCGTACTCGACGACCGCACCCGGGTCGCCGGTCCAGTCGGTGACGACGCGGATGGCCTCGGCCATGGTGAACATGCCGTGGGCGATCACGTCCGGGAGGCCGACCTCCTTGGCGAACTTCTCGTTCCAGTGGATCGGGTTGAAGTCACCGGAGGCGCCGGCGTACTGGACGAGCGTGGCGCGGGTCACGGGGAAGGATGCCGCCGGGAGCTCGGTGCCGACCTCGACCTCGTCGTACTTGATCTTCGCGGTCATCTCAGGCCTCCTCGGGGGCGCGGGAGACGAGCTTCGTCCACGCCGTCACCACGTGCTCACCGGTCTCGTCGTGGACCTCGCCGCGGATGTCGATGATGTCGTTGCCCGCCAGGGTCTTGACCGCCTCGATGGTGGAGGTCACCGAGAGCCGGTCACCCGCGCGTACGGGGCGGTGGTAGGCGAACTTCTGGTCGCCGTGGACGACCCGGCTGTAGTCCAAGCCGAGCTGGGGGTCCGCGACGACCTGGCCCGCAGCGGCGAAGGTGATCGCGAAGACGAAGGTCGGCGGGGCGATCACGTCCTGGTAGCCGGCGGCCTTGGCGGCTTCTGCATCGGTGTAGACGGGGTTCGCATCCCCGACCGCGACCGCGAACTCGCGGATCTTCTCGCGGCCGACCTCGTACGGATCGGTGGGCGGGTAGCTCCGCCCGACGAAGGACTGGTCGAGCGCCATGGCTCCCTACCTCCTGTGGAAAGTGACGGACACGGACACGGGCACGGGCACGATTACGGACACGGGCGCAGGCACGGACGGGGACCCGGGATCCCGGAAACGACACGAGGCCGCCCCCGGTGAAGGGGACGACCTCATGGCGTTGCCTATGTTCGAGACTGCGCCGGTGTCAGCGGGTCTCGCGGTGCGCGGTGTGCGAGTTGCAGCGCGGGCAGTGCTTCTTCATCTCAAGACGGTCCGGGTTGTTACGCCGGTTCTTCTTGGTGATGTAGTTCCGCTCCTTGCACTCCACGCAGGCCAGCGTGATCTTCGGGCGGACGTCGGTGGCAGCCACGTGAGTGCTCCTTGACGGACTAATGGACGGATCGAACGCATAAAAGAGTAGCCGATCGGGAGACCGACCCCGCAATCGGCTACTGTGGGTAGCGGCGACCGGACTTGAACCGGTGACACAGCGATTATGAGCCGCTTGCTCTACCGACTGAGCTACGCCGCTTTGATGCGAGCGGCTCCCCCACCCGAGGGTGGGGGGCCTCTCTCACCAGAGCCCCAATGCGGAATCGAACCGCAGACCTTCTCCTTACCATGGAGACGCTCTACCGACTGAGCTATTGGGGCGAGCGAGGAAGACATTACACGGTTGCCAGCCGATCGCCCAAATCCATTGCCGGGACCGCCCCCGGGCCCGGTTCCGGAACGGTGCGCGGGCCCGTGCGCAGCCCCCTGGGAGGCCGTGTGCAAGGCCGTGCGCCCGCCGTACGCAGCCCGTATGCCGGCTGTACGCAGCCCGTATGCCGGCCGTACGCAGCCCGTATGCCGGCCCCGCCCCGGCCCCCGTACGCGCCCCCGGCGGGCACGCCGCGCGCCAGCGGGTCCGGGTGGCACGGCGGTACGACTAATGCGGCCTGCGCGGAGGTGGGCGCCTCGCGCCCTAGGCTCTGGACACGCTGCGTGATCTTGGGCCGCAGGGGCCGCCCGCGCGGGCCCCGACCCCCGGCCCCGGCCCCCCGACCCAGGACCCGCCCGAGCCACCGCACCACCGCAGGAGCGCGATGTCCGACAGCCAGCCGCAGCAGCCGCCCCCGTCCCCCCGCAGCGGCCGCGGCGACGGCGGCCAGGGGTCCTCGCCCGGCGGCCGCGGCGGGGTCCCGGACCCGGGCGCGCACGCCGCCGCCGCCGAGTCCGCCGCACTGCTGCTCGCCGGGGCCCGCCTCGCGGACGGCCGCACGGTCGACGTCCGCCTCGGCGGCGGCCGGATCCGGGCCGTCGGCGCCGCCGGCAGCCTGCCCGCCGTGGGGCCGGCCCGGGTGGACCTGTCCGGCTTCCTCCTGCTGCCGGCCCCCGCCGAGCCGCACGCCCACGGGGACACCGCCCTGACCGCCGATGCCGAGGGGCCCGTCTCGTACGCGCCGGACCGGGTGCAGCGCCGCGCCACCGAGGCCGCCCTGCTCCAGCTCGGCCACGGCGCGACGGCCCTGCGCTCGCACGTCCGCATCGGCGGGGCGCACGGCCTCGGCCCGCTGCAGGCCGTACTCGCCGCCCGTCGCTCGCTGCGCGGGCTCGCCGACCTGACCGCGGTGGCCGCGCCCCGACTGCTGACCGGGTCCGCGGGCGCGGACGGGCTCGCCATGCTGCGGGACGCGGTCAGGATGGGCGCTTCCGTCATCGGCGGCTGCCCGGACCTCGACCCGGACCCGGCCGGCTTCCTGGAGGCCGTACTGGGGCTCGCCGCCGAGCACGGCTGCCCCGTCGACCTGCACACGGACGGCGACGACCCCGGCCGGCTGGCCCGGCTCGCCGCGATGGCCGACGGGATGCGGCCGGGGGTGACGATCGGCCCGTGCGGCGGCCTGTCGCGGCTCCCGCTGGAGACGGCCCACCGGGCCGCCGACCGGCTGGCCGCGGCCGGCGTACGGGTGACCTGCCTGCCCCAGGGCGACTGCGCGACCCTGGAGCGGCGGGGCCTGCGCACCGCGCCCGTACGGCTGCTGCGCGCCGCCGGGGTACGGGTCGCGGCCGGCAGCGGGGCGCTGCGCGATGCCGGGAACCCGGTCGGGCGGGGCGACCCGCTGGAGGCCGCGTACCTGCTGGCCTCCCAGGGCGGGCTGCGGCCGGCGGAGGCCTACGACGCGGTGAGCGCCGCCGCCCGGGAGGTGATGGGCCTGCCGGAGGTGCGGGTGGAGGCCGGGTTCCCGGCGGAGCTGGTCGCGGTGCGCGGGGACCGGATCGCGGGGGTGCTGTCCCTGGCGTACAGCCGGATCGTGATCCACCGCGGTCGGGTGGTCGCCCGGACGAGCGCCGTGCGCGAGTACTGCGACTCGGCGGTCGCGGTGGCCCTGGACCTGCCCCGGCAGGGCCGTATGGAGCCCGGCCCCTGAGCGTCGGGCGGGTGTTCGCGGGCGGGCGGGCCCGGGTCGTCGTACGGTCGGCTCATGCGCATCGTCATCGCGGGTGGACACGGTCAGATCGCGCTGCGGCTGGAGCGGTTGCTCGCCGTGCGCGGGTACGAGGTCGCGGGCATCATCCGCGACCGGACGCAGGGCGACGACCTGCGGGAGGCCGGCGCCGAACCGGTGCTGTGCGACCTGGAGTCGGCGACGGTCGAGCACGTGGCGGGCATCCTGCAGGGCGCGGACGCGGCGGTGTTCGCGGCGGGGGCGGGCCCGGGCAGCGGGATCGCCCGCAAGGACACGGTGGACCGGGGCGCGGCGGTCCTGTTCGCGGATGCGGCCGAACGGGCGGGGGTGCGGCGGTTCCTGATCGTGTCTTCGATGGGCGCGAACGCGCAGCACGAGGGCGACGAGGTGTTCGACGCCTACCTGCGGGCGAAGGGCGAGGCGGACGACCACGTCCGTACCCGCCTCGGCCTGGAGTGGACCGTCCTGCGCCCGGGGTCGCTGGTCGACGACCCCGGGACGGGGCTGGTCCGCCTGGAGGCGCACGCGGGGGGCGGGGCGGTGCCGCGGGACGACGTGGCGGCGGTGCTGGCGGAGCTGCTCGAAACCCCGGCGACGGCCGGTCTGACGCTGGAGCTGGTCTCGGGCTCGGTCCCGGTGACGGTGGCCGTCAAGGACGTGGCGGGCAACTGAGCGGACGCGAGGTGACGGGCGGTCAGAAGTCGGCGGTGACCTCGTCGTCGGACCGCCCGACGGAGTCCTGCTCGTACTGTTCCTCGTAGGCGGCGCGGATGGTTTCGATGCGCGCGCTGCGCGCCTCCGCCTCCTGTTCCGGGTACAGCAGCACGACCTCGTAGGACTGCTCGCGGACCATCGCACCGTCGGCCGCCCGCCACCGCCCGACCCCGTCGAGCACGGTGAGGCCCTCGGGGAAGGCGGGGGTGATCTCCCGGTCCAGGAACCGGATGAACTCCTGCTCGGTGACCGCGGGCCGGCCGGCGGGCCGCCCGGTGCCGAAGTAGAGGCGGGTCTCGCGGTACGGCTCCTGGCCGGGTCCCTGCAGGGCGGCCCCGACGAGGGCCGGGATGCCGGCAGCGAGGAGGGCGAGGAGCACCCCGCCGCCGGCCTTGCCGCGGGTGTGGGAAATCCAAGTCACCCCCGGTGAACGACCCGGAGCCGCGGACGGGACGCCGGCTTCACCCGCCCGGCCGCACGCGGCGCCACCGGTCACGGGCTCTCCAGTCGCCGGCGCCACCACGGATCGCGCGGGGCGGCGTACGGGTCGGGCAGCGTACGGGCGAGGAACCGCTCGTCGAGCGGCGCGAGCACGGCCCGCAGCTGTCGCGCCGCGCTCGGCGGCAGCGCGTGGCAGACGTCCTCCAGCACCTGCCGGTGGTCCCCGCCCCAGGGCGGCTCGCAGCACGGGTAGTGCGTCGTGAAGTCCGGGTAGCGGACCCGGGGCCCGGGGCCGTACGCGAGCTCGCGCCAGCCCAGCCAGGCGGCGTGCGCGGCCCCCGGCTCGTAAAGGCGCCGTTCGACGCGGGCGATCCCGGCCAGGGCCTTGCCGGAGATCCGGGGGATCACGGCCCGCCCGCCCTGCGGCGGGTGCGGGGTGCGGTGCAGGTCTCGCCGGACCTGCGCGGGTGCCTTACGCGGCATGGGCCTTTCGGCGGGGGATGCGGTTCACGCGGCCATGGTGCCCGCACCCCGACCCCGGGCGCACCGTGTTTTCCGCCGGTCCGGGCACGCAGAACGGCCCCTGATCGCGTTTCCGCAGATCAGGGGCCGTTCTTTCCATGTGGCGGCGCCAGGATTCGAACCTGGGTAGGCTAAGCCGACGGATTTACAGTCCGCTCCCATTGGCCACTCGGGCACACCGCCATGGGACGTCGCCTTCGAGTCCGCTTTCCGGCGGTGCTCCCTGGCAACGACGTAAACAATACCCGATGCTCCGGGGTGCTTCGCCACCGGATTGATCAGCGCCGGCGGCGGGTGCGGTGGCTAGGCTTTGCGGAGCGGGCCGGGTGGGCCGGCCGCGGCCCCTCCGGGGCACCGACAGCCGACTTCAAGGAGCCACAGCACATGGCCGACTCCAGTTTCGACATCGTCTCGAAGGTCGAGCGGCAGGAGGTCGACAACGCCCTCAACCAGGCCGCCAAGGAACTCTCGCAGCGCTACGACTTCAAGGGCACCGGCGCCTCCATCTCCTGGTCCGGCGAGAAGATCCTGATGGAGGCGAACTCGGAGGACCGGGTCAAGGCCGTCCTGGACGTGTTCGAGACCAAGCTGGTCAAGCGCGGGATCTCGCTCAAGGCGCTGGACGCGGGCGAGCCCCAGCTCTCCGGCAAGGAGTACAAGATCTTCGCTTCGATCCAGGAGGGCATCTCCCAGGAGAACGCCAAGAAGGTCGCGAAGATGATCCGCGACGAGGGTCCGAAGGGCGTCAAGGCGCAGGTCCAGGGCGAGGAGCTGCGCGTCAGCTCCAAGAGCCGCGACGACCTCCAGGCCGTTCAGGCGCTGCTCAAGGGCAAGGACCTGGACTTCGCGATCCAGTTCGTGAACTACCGCTGATCAAGGTAGCTGACCTGCGGAAACACATGCGGCTCAGCTGACTCGCCTCGGCCTCTTGTGCGCCCCCGGCGCGGGCCCGTCCGTCGCGACGGGTGGGCCCGCGGGGTGTGCGGGAGCTGCTCGGCGCAGGTCGAGCGGCGTCACGTCGCCCGGCCGGCGGGATCGCCCTCGCGGTTCTGCGGGCGGGGGTGGCCGCGGCCCGCCCGTCGTGCGGGTTCTAGGCTGGGCGGGTGATCGAGGGGTCTGGGGCGGCTGGTGCCGTGGTGGAGCTGGGGGGCGGGCGTGCCGGGGAGGTGCGGCTGAGGTTCGCTCAAGCCGTGCGGCCGTATCCGGAGTTCCCGGGCGATCCGCTGCTCGACTTCCTCGTGACGGCCCGTGGGGAGCGGGCTGACGTCGAGGTGCGCGTGCGCACCTTCGACGGGGACGGGCTCGACTCCTTCCTCGGCCGGTTGGCCGAGGACTTCCGGGGGTGGGAGGGGGCCCGCATCTGGGGCTCGGTGAACGGCGATCTGACGCTCTCGGCCCGGCACGGCTCCGGCGGCCACGTGAGCCTCACCTGGGGCCTGCACGATCAGGCGCCCGACGCGAACTGGCATTTCGAGGCCACGACGGTGCACGAGGCGGGCGAGGACATGCGCGGCCTCGCCGCCGCCGTGTCCGTCTTCCTCCGGAGCAGCGTGTGATCTGCACGGAGGCTCTCCGGCCCGGCCGTCCGGATCGGCCCTTCTGCCATCCGGAGGGGACGGGGCCGTAGCCCGGGGGCGTGGGGGACGTGTGCCCCGCGTGCGCGGCGTGTGCGCCCGGGAGGCCCCCGGTGGGGGCTTGGGCTGCGGGGTGCGCGCCCAGCAGGCTGGGGGCATCCGTCCACGACCGCGTCAGGGGGTCTCGCATGCCTTGGACCGGCACGTTCCGCGAGGATTTCGGGGCTTCCGTCGTCGTCGCGCTGGTCGCCTTGCCACTGTGCCTGGGGGTGGCGGTCGCCTCCGGCGTGCCGGCCGAGTGGGGGATCGTCACCGGCGTGGTCGGCGGGCTGGTCACCGGGTGGTTCCGGGGCAGCGCGCTCCAGGTGAGCGGGCCGGCCGCCGGATTGACCGTGCTCGTGTACGAGGCGGTCTCCACGCACGGCCCGGCCGCGCTCGGCGTACTGGTGCTGGTGGCCGGGACGCTGCAGGTCGCGATGGGGCTGCTGCGGCTCGGGCGGTGGTTCCGGGCGATCTCCGTGGCGGTCGTGCAGGGGATGCTGGCGGGGATCGGGCTCGTGCTGATCGCCGGGCAGCTGTACGCGGTGGGCGGGCTGCGGGCGCCCGGCGCGACGCTGGAGAAGCTGGCGGCTGCGCCGGCGCTGGCGGGGCAGGCCGACTGGACGGCGGTGGCGCTGGGCGCCGGGACCATCGCGGTGATCGTGGGCTGGCGGCGGATGCCGGCACGGCTGCGGCTGGTGCCGGGTGCGCTCGTCGGGGTGGCGGCCGCGACGGCGGTGTGCGTGCTGCTGCGGCTTCCGGTGGAGAAGGTGCGGGTGGAGGGGGTCGTGGAGGCGCTGGCTCCGCCGGGCTGGGGCGAGTTCGGGGTGCTGGCGTCGGCGGGGGCCTGGGGGACCGTGGTCGCCCTGGCGTTGATCGCCTCCGCGGAGACCCTGTTCAGCGCGGCCGCCGTGGACCGGATGCACGACGGGCCGCGGACCCACTACGACCGGGAGCTCGTCGCACAGGGGGTCGGCAACACCGTGTGCGGGCTGCTGGGCGCGCTGCCGATGACCGCGGTGATCGTACGCAGCGCCGCCAATGTGGAGGCCGGGGCGCGGACCCGGGCGGCCCGGGTCATGCACGGCGCTTGGCTGCTGTTGTTCGCCGTGGCGCTGCCGCAGCTGCTGGCGGCGGTGCCGTTGGCCGCGCTGGCCGGGGTGCTGCTGCACGCGGGCTGGAAGCTGCTGCCGGGGCGGGCGGTGGCCGCGCTGTGGCGGACGCACCGGGGCGAGGCCGTGGTGTTGGTGGCGACGGCGGCCGCGATCGTGGCCACGAACCTCTTCGAGGGGGTGTTGGTCGGGCTGGGGATCGCCATCGCGAAGGCGGCCTGGGAGACCTCCCACGTGCACGTCGAGCAGGTGGCGGAGGAGGGCGGGGAGCTGTGCGTACGGGTCCTGGGGAACGCCAGTTTCCTGCGGCTGCCGAAACTGCTGGACGCGCTGGACGCCTTGCCGGCCGGGCAGCCGGTGCGGTTGGACCTGAGCGGGCTGCGCCACCTCGACCACGCCTGCCTGACCGCCTTGCACGGGTGGGAGCGCGGGCGGGCCCCGGTGGCCGGCCGCGAGGGCGTGGGCTGACCCCTACCGGCGACGGCTGACCCGTACCGGCGACGGCGCGCGTCAGGTCCCGTCCTGGTCCGTGCCCCTGGGGCTTCCGTCGCGCGCCGAGTCGTAGCCGACGAAGTAGGTGGGGCGGCGCTGGACCGCGGTGTAGATGCGGCCGATGTACTCGCCGAGCAGGCCGACGCAGATCAGCTGGATGCCGCCGAGGAAGAGCATGGCGACGAACAGCGACGTCCAGCCGGGCACCGTCTGGCCGGCCAGGAACACCCCGAGCGAGACGGCGATCATCACGAGGCAGGCGAGGAAGCTGACCACGCCGAGCCAGGTCGCCAGCCGCAGCGGGGCCGCGGAGAAGTTGGTGATGCCGTCGACGGCGAGCCGGATCATCTTGCTCAGCGGGTACTTGGTCTCGCCCGCGACCCGCTCGCCCCTGCGGTAGGTGACCTGGCCGCTGGGGAAGCCGAGCCAGGGCACGAGCAGCCGGTACACCTGGTGCTGGTCGGGCAGGGCCTTGAGGGCCTCCACGGCCTCGCGGCTGAGCAGCCGGAAGTCCCCGGCCTGCGCGGGCACCTGCTTGCCGACCAGGCGGCGCATCAGCCAGTAGTAGGCGCCTGCGGTGTGGCGTTTGAAGCCGGTGTCGGTGCTGCGGTCGGAGCGGACGCCGTAGACGATGTCGAGCTGCTGGGAGCGGGCGAGGTCCAGCATCTCCGGGATCTTCTCCGGCGGGTCCTGGAGGTCGGCGTCGAGGCTGGCGACGTACGCGCCGACGGAGCGGTGCAGGCCGGCCCGCAGGGCCGCCTGGTGGCCGGAGTTGCCGCGCAGCCGGACGATCCGCAGCTCGGGCCAGTCGGTGCGGAACTTCTCCAGCAGCTCGGCGGTCCGGTCGGTGCTGCCGTCGTCGACGGCCACCACCTCGTACGCGGCCCCCGTGCCGTCCAGCACCGGCCGGAGCCGGGCCACCAGGGCGGGGAGGGCTTCTTCCTCGTTGTACATCGGCACGATGACCGACAGGGTCGTGCCCGTGATCGCAGCCGACACTGGTTCTTTCCTGCCCGTGGTTGAGGCGGCGCCGCCGACCGGCTTACCGGGACGCGAACGGGGCGTCGGTGGGAACGATCTCGCGGCCCAGCGGCAGCAGGGAGAGCGGGACCATCTTGAAGTTGGCGATGCCGAACGGGATGCCGATGATCGTGATGCACAGCGCGATGCCGGTCGCGATGTGGCCCAGGGCCAGCCACCAGCCCGCCAGGATGAGCCACAGTGCGTTGCCGATGCACGACCCGGCGCCCGCGTCATGGCGTTCGACCGCGGTGTACCCGAAGGGCCACAGGGCGTAGAGCGCGATGCGGAACGCCGCTATGCCGAACGGGATGCCGATGATGGTGATGCACAGCAGCGCGCCGGCGAGGCAGTAGCCGAGGAACAGCCAGATGCCGCTGAGCACGAGCCAAATGATGTTGAGGACGGTCTTCACTGACTGCGGCCTGCCATCTGTTCGAGCCGGGCGATGCGCTCGGCCATCGGAGGGTGGGTGGAGAACATCTTAGAAAGGCCCGGGCCGGGGCGGAACGGATTGGCGATCATCATGTGGCTCGCGGTCTCCAGTCTGGGCTCGGGGGGCAGGGGGCGCTGTTTGACGCCGGCGTCCAGCTTGCGCAGGGCGTCGGCCAGGGCGAGCGGGTCTCCGGTGAGCTGGGCGCCGGAGGCATCGGCCTCGTACTCGCGGGACCGGCTGATGGCCAGCTGGATCACGGAGGCGGCCAGCGGGCCCAGGATCATGATCAGCAGGAAGCCGATGATGCCGGGGCCCTCGTCGTCGTCGGAGCGACCGACCGGTATGAGCCAGGCGAAGTTCACCAGGAACATGATCACGGAGGCAAGTGCTCCGGCGACCGAGGAGATCAAGATGTCGCGGTTGTAGACGTGGCTCAGCTCGTGGCCGATGACCCCGCGCAGCTCGCGCTCGTCGAGGATGCGCAGGATTCCCTCGGTGCAGCAGACCGCGGCGTTGCGCGGGTTGCGGCCGGTGGCGAAGGCGTTCGGCGCGTCGGTGGGCGAGATGTAGAGCCGGGGCATGGGCTGGCGTGCGGAAGTGGAGAGCTCGCGCACCATGCGGTAGAGCGCGGGGGCCTCGAACTCGCTCACGGGGCGGGCGCGCATCGCGCGTAGAGCCAGCTTGTCGCTGTTCCAGTACGCGTAGGCGTTGGTGGCGAGGGCGACGAGGACGGCGATGATCAGGCCGCCCCGCCCGAAGAGGCTCCCGATGAAGATGATGAGTGCGGACAGCCCGCCGAGGAGTACGGCGGTCTTCAGCCCGTTGTGCCGGCGGTGCACGGTACGCCCTCCAAATGGTGCGGCGGGGGACCTCGCGAGGGGCCCACGGTCCAGTGGACCCTTCCTTCCTGGTCAACGCGAGGTGAGGGCGTCTGGTTCCCGGGCCCGCGCCGCCCCGGCCGCCCCGGTGGCGGGCGCGGCACGGCACGGGCGGGCGTTGCTCCGTCGGGGTGGGCGCGGGCCCGTACGGGCCCCGGCGGCCGCGGAGCCGTATCCGGCCCCGCGGGCGGGAGTCCGTACGGCCGGTCCGTACGGCCTACAGCGGGAAGAGGCCGCCTGCCGCGAACCGCAGCACCAGCTGCGGGTCGCCCGACAGCACCACCGAGACGGCGGCCGTGGCCGCGATCGCGACGGCGACGGGCCACGGCGTCCCGGCACGGACCTCGGCGCCGCCCCCGGCCCCGCCCTCGGCGGCCCGGGGCGCGGTACCGGCGCCGGCCCCGGCGGCCGGGGCCGGCTCGGCGGCGCGGAAGAGCACCGCGGTCCAGCGCAGGTAGTAGTACAGGGCGATGACGACGTTGACGGCCATGACCACGGCCAGCCAGCCCAGGCCCGCGTCCACCGCGGAACCGAAGACGGCGACCTTGGCGAACAGGCCGATGATGCCGGGCGGGAGGCCGGCCAGGCAGAGCAGGAAGAAGGCCAGGGCGAGGGCGGCGGCGGGCCGCTCGGCGTACAGGCCGCGGTAGTCGCTGATCCGCTGCAGCGGCTTCGTGCGGCCCACGAGGGCGGCGACGGCGAAGGCGCCGAGGTTCACGGCGGCGTACATCAGGGCGTAGGCGACGGTGGAGCCGATCTGGTCGCGGTGGGAGTACGCGGCGGCGGCGATCGGGACGAGCAGGTAGCCGGCCTGGCCGACGGAGGACCAGGCGAGCAGCCGTACGGCGCCGCCGGGCCGGTCGGCGGGCTGGCGCAGTGCGGCGGCGTTGCCGAGCGTCATGGTGAGCGCGGCGAGGACGGCGAGGGCGGGGCCCCAGATGTCGGAGTACGCCGGGAAGGCGATGACGGTGACGAGGATGAGGCCGGTGAAGCCGACGGCCTTGCCGATCACGGACAGGTAGCCGGCGACGGGCAGCGGCGCGCCGACGTAGGTGTCCGGGACCCAGAAGTGGAAGGGGACGGCAGCGGTCTTGAAGGCGAAGCCGACGAGGGTGAGCGCGACACCGGCCATGGCGAGGGTGTCGAGCTGCCCGGGGACGTCCTCCAGCCGGTCGGCGACCTGGACCAGGTGCAGGGAGCCGGTGGCGGCGTACACGAGGCTGATGCCGAACAGGGAGACGGCGGTGGCCGTGACGGAGGACAGGAAGAACTTGAGGGCGGCCTCGGAGGAGAGCCGGTCGCCGCGGCGCATGCCGACGAGGGCGAAGGCGGGCAGGGAGGCGACCTCCAGGGCGACGATCAGCGTGGCGAGGTCGCGGGAGGCGGGCAGCAGGGCCGCGCCGGCGGCGGACGACAGCAGCAGGAACCAGTACTCGCCGGCCGGCATGCGCGCGTCGTGGACGGCGGTGACCGACAGCAGGGCGGTGACGAGGGCGCCGGCCAGGACCAGGAACTGGATCGCCAGCGTGAAGGGGTCGGCGGTGTAACTGCAGGCGGCCGGGTCGGCGGTGAGGCAGAAGGTGGCCCGGTCGCCGGCGCGCAGCGGCAGCAGGGAGGCGGTGGCGGCGGCGAGGCCGGCCACGGAGGCCCAGCCGAGCAGCGGCTTGCGGTGCTCGGCGGCGAAGAGGTCGGCGACCAGTACGACCAGGGCGACCGCGGCGGGGATGACCACCGGCATGATCGCGAGCCAGTCGACGCTCTGGACCAGGCTGGCCGTCGGGGCGTCGGCAGCGGCGGTGGCCGTGTACGGGACCGTCATGCGTTGCCTCCTGCGAGGAGCTTCTGGACGGCCGGATCGGTGAGGCCGAGGAGGACCGCGGGCCACAGGCCGGCGAGGACGGTGAGGGCGACGAGCGGGGTCCAGGCGGCGAATTCGTACCCCTGGACGTCCGCGAGGGCGGGCACGGCGCCGGCGCCGGTCCGCGGCTGCTGCGCGGGGTCGCCCATGCACACCCGCCGTACGACGACCAGCAGGTAGGCGGCGGTGAGCAGGGTGCCGAAGGCGCCCAGCGCCATCCAGGTGAGGAAGGCGGGCCGGGACAGCCCCTCGGCCGGGTCGAAGGCGCCGAACAGGGCCAGCATCTCGCCCCAGAACCCGGCGAGGCCGGGCAGGCCGAGGGAGGCGACGGCGGCGAAGGCCAGCAGCCCGCCGAGGCGGGGGGCGCGGCCGTAGAGGGCGGCGCCGGTGGCTCCCGCGAGGGTGTCGAGGTCGGCGGTGCCGTAGCGGTCCTTGAGCGCGCCGACGAGGAAGAAGAGCAGGCCGGTGATCAGGCCGTGCGCGATGTTGGCGAACAGGGCGCCGTTGACGCCGGTGGGCGTCATGGAGGCGATGCCGAGGAGGACGAAGCCCATGTGGCCGACGGAGGAGTAGGCGATGAGCCGCTTGAGGTCGCCCCCGTTGCCCTTGCGGGCGAGCCACAGGCAGGCGAGGGACCCGTAGACGATGCCGACGGCCGCGAACGCGCCCAGGTACGGGGCGAGGGCGGTCATGCCCTCGGGGGTGGCGGGCAGCAGGATGCGGACGAACCCGTACGTGCCCATCTTGAGCAGGACGCCGGCCAGCAGGACGGAGCCGACGGTGGGGGCGGCCGTGTGTGCGTCGGGCAGCCAGCTGTGCAGCGGCCACATCGGGGTCTTCACGGCGAGGCCGATGCCGATGGAGAGGGCGGCCAGCAGTTGGGTGGTGCGCGACAGTCCGCGGCCGTTGTCGGTGGCGAGCGCCACCATGTCGAAGGTGCCGCTGTTCAGGCCGATCAGCAGCAGGCCGAGCAGCATGACCACGGAGCCGAGGAGGGTGTACAGGATGAACTTCCAGGCGGCGGCCTGCCGCTGGGCACCGCCCCAGCGGGCGATGAGGAAGTACATCGGGATGAGGACCATCTCGAACGCGAGGAAGAACAGCAGCAGGTCGAGGACGGCGAAGGTCGCGAGGGTGCCGGACTCCAGGACGAGGAGCAGCGCGACGAAGGCCTTCGGGGAGGGGCCCGCGGGGAGCTTGAAGTAGCTGTAGAGCGCGCAGAGGAAGAACAGCAGCGCGGTCATCACGAGGAGGGGGAGCGAGATGCCGTCGATGCCGAGGTGGATCCGGACGCGCAGCGCCGGGATCCAGCTGATGTCCGTGGTCGCCTGGAAGCGGGCGGGCGTGTCGTGGTCGAAGCCCGCGGTGAGGGCGAGCGCGGCGGCGAGGACCGCGCCGGTGACGGTCACGCCGTGCCGCAGCACGGCTTGTTCGGGACTCCTGCCCTTGAGTCCGGGCGGGGCCGGCAGCAGGGCGGCGGCGGCACCGAGGAGCGGTACGGCCACGGCGAACGCCAGGAGGAACTGCATCACGGACGGGCTGATATCGATCACGGCTGACTCACGGCTCACGATCCGGCGTTGACGTTGGCGAGGACGGCGGTGGCGATCGCCAGCACCACGGCTCCGGCGAACAGGGCGCTCAGGTAGCTCTGCACGTTGCCGGTCTGGGCGCGGCGCACGAGGCCGCCGAGCAGCCGGGGGCCGGCGCCCGCGCCGCTGACGTACGTGTCCACGACCTCGCGGTCGAGGAAGCGGACGAGTCCTGCGGCCGCCCGGACGGGCCGGACGAACAGCCGGTCGTAGACGGCGTCGAGGTGGAAGCCGGCGGCGGCGTGTCGGTGGAGCGGTCCGAGCAGCGCGCGCCCGGGGTCGGGGGCGGGGCCGGCCGGGACGGCGGGGTGGTCGTGGGTGACCTCGGCGACCTCGGGGGTCTCGGCGGCGGACTCCGCGGCGGCGACGGACGCGGGCACGGCGGCTTCCCGGTAGGCGCCGGCGGCGGCCCGGGCGGCGGCGCGCTGCCACAGGGCGTGGGTCAGCACGGCGCCGACGACGGCGGCGCCGGTGCCCAGCAGGGTGGTGGTCACGGTCGGGGTGAGCCGTTCGCCGTCGAACCAGTCGGCGAGCGGGACGGCGGCGGTGCCGAGGGTGATCGAGGGGATCGCCAGCAGCCACAGCACGCCCGTCATGGCGAGGGGCTCCTTGCCGTGGTCGGGGGCGGGGGCTCCCGTGCCGCGGAAGGCCATCAGCCACAGCCGGGTGGCGTAGGCGGCGGTGAGCAGCGCGGTCAGCAGTCCGGCGACGAGCACGAGCCAGCCGACGGCGCCGGGTACGGACCCGGTGTGCCCGGCCGCGGCCCGCTCGGCGGCGACGAGGACGGCTTCCTTGGAGAAGAAGCCGGCGAACGGCGGGATCGCGGCGAGCGCGAGCAGGCCGACGGTCATGGTCCAGAAGGCGTCGGGGATGCGCCGGGCGAGGCCGTGCATCCGGGCCATGGCCGCCAGGGAGTTGGTGCCGGCGGCGTGGATGATCACGCCGGCGCCGAGGAAGAGGAGCGCCTTGAAGGCGCCGTGGGACAGGAGGTGGAAGACGGCGGCGCCGCGGTCGCCGACGGCCAGGGCGCCGGTCATGTAGCCGAGCTGGCCGATGGTGGAGTAGGCGAGTACGCGCTTGATGTCGTCCTGGGCCAGGGCGGCCAGGCCCGAGCCGATCATCGTGACGGCCGCCATGACCGCCATGACCACGAGTGCGGCCGCGGAGGCCGTGAACACGGGCAGCAGCCGGGCGATGAAGTACACGCCGGCGGCGACCATCGTCGCGGCGTGGATCAGCGCGGAGACCGGGGTGGGGCCGGCCATGGCGTCGGGGAGCCAGGTGTGCAGCGGGAACTGCGCGGACTTGCCGGCGACGCCGGCGAGCAGGAGCAGCGCGGTCAGCGTCGGGTGGTCGAGCCCGCCGGCGGCGACGGTGTCCAGGACCGCGGTGATCTGGAAGGAGCCGGCGTCGGTGGCGAGCGCGAACAGCCCGATGAGGAACGGGACGTCACCGAGCTTGGTGACGAGGAAGGCCTTGAGGGAGGCGGAGCGGGCCGCTTCGGTCTCCCAGTAGTGCCCGACGAGGAAGTAGGAGCAGATGCCCATGATTTCCCAGCCGACCAGCAGCACCATCAGGTCGCCGGTGTAGACGACGACCAGCATGGCGGAGGTGAACAGGGAGACCAGGGCGGCGTACGAGGGGTAGCGCGGGTCCTCGCGCAGGTACGCCGTCGAGTACAGCTGGACGCAGGTCGAGACGAGACCGACCAGGACGGCGGTCAGTACGGCGAAGCCGTCCAGGTACAGCGACAGGTCGATCGGTACGGAGCCGGTCGGGGTCAGCGGGGTCGCGGTCTCGATGGGCTGTCGGCCGCCCTGCCGGACGGCGACGAGCACGGCCAGGACGGCCGAGGCCAGGGCGGGGAGCACGGCGAGCGGCCGGACGAAGCCGGGGGCCTTGCGGCCGAGGAGCAGTCCCGCGACGGCGCCCAGGAAGGGCAGGAGGGGGACGAGGACGGCGAGGGTCGTGGTGCTCACGCGGTGGCCTCGCTCGGGGAGTGCGGGGTGTCGGCGGGGACGGGCTCGCGGCCCTCGGCGGTGTCGCGCAGCTTGTCGACGTCCGAGGTGCCGCGGTTGCGGTAGACCATCAGCACGATCGCGAGGCCGATGCCGATCTCGGCGGCGGCGATGGCGATGGTGAAGAGGGTGAGGGCCTGGCCGGCGTGCAGGGCGTCGCGGAGCCAGACGTCGAAGGCCACCAGGTTGAGGTTGACGGCGTTGAGCATCAGCTCGACGGACATCAGGACCAGGATGGCGTTGCGGCGTGCGAGGACGCCGTACAGGCCGGTGCAGAACAGCAGCGCCGCGAGCACGGCGGGGTAGGCGAGGTGCATCAGCTCGTCCCCTTGTCGCTGGTGGCGGCGTTCCCTGCGGGGGTTGCGGGGGTCGCGGGGACGTCGGCGTCCTTGCGGGACAGCACGATGGCGCCGATGAGGGCCGCGAGGAGGAGGACGGAGAGCGCCTCGAAGGGCAGGACCCAGTGCTGGAAGAGGATTTCGCCGGAGACCTTGGTGGAGCCCTGGACGGGCCCGTCGAGGTCGATCCACGTGGTGCGGAAGGCGTCGACGACGACCCAGACGAGGGTGGTGGCCGCGACGGCGGCGACGCCGAGCGCGACCCACCGGTTGCCGGAGTCGGCGTCCGGGGAGCGTCCGATGGGCGCCTTGGTGAGCATCAGCCCGAACAGCAGCAGGACGACGACGGAGCCGAGGTAGATCAGGACCTGGACCCAGGCGATGAACTCGGCGGTGAGCAGCAGGTACTCCACGGCGATCCCGCCGAGCGCGACGACCAGCCAGAGGGCGGCGTGGACGAGCTGGCGGGTGGTGACCGTGATGACGGCCGCGCCGAGGGTGGCGAGGCCGACGAGGAGGAAGGCGATCTCGGCGCCGGTCGGGGAGAGGAACCCGCGGTCGGCCGCGGCCGTCGCGGCGGCGGCCAGGGTGGTGGCTGCGGGGGTCACGCGTCTGCCTCCCCAGGAGTCGGCGCATCGGTCTCGGGCGCGGCGGGGCCGCCTGCGGTCCCACCGGCCCCGGCGGCGGCAGCGGCTGCGGCTGCCTCGGCGGCGGCTTCGGCCTTCTCCGCCGCCTTGCGCGCGGCGGCGACCTCCTTGGGCTCCTCGGCGGCCGGGTCCAGGGCGGGCGGCGCCGGGACGGTCCACATCCACTGGCGCAGCTTGTCGCGCTCGTGGGTCAGTTCGAGGATGTCGGTCTCCGCGTACTCGAACTCCGGCGACCAGAACAGCGCGTCGAAGGGGCACACCTCGATGCAGATGCCGCAGTACATGCACAGGGAGAAGTCGATCGCGAAGCGGTCGAGGACGTTGCGGCTGCGCTCGCGCCCGCCGGGGGTGGCGGCGGGGACCGTCTCCTTGTGGGAGTCGATGTAGATGCACCAGTCGGGGCACTCGCGGGCGCACAGCATGCACACGGTGCAGTTCTCCTCGAACAGGCCGATGACCCCGCGGGTGCGGGGCGGCAGTTCGGGCTGCACGTCGGGGTACTGGGCGGTGTGCGAGCGCTTCGTCATCGTGCGCAGTGTCACGGCGAGGCCCTTGGCGAGGCCGGATCCGGGGATGGGCATCAGCTGATCGCCACCTTCACGATGCCGGTGAGCGCGATCTGGGCGAGCGCGAGCGGGATGAGCGTGGTCCAGGCGAGCTTCTGGAGCTGGTCCTCGCGCAGCCGCGGATAGCTGACCCGCAGCCAGATCACGAGGAAGGCGAGGACCGCGGTCTTCAGCAGGGTCCAGCCCCAGCCGCCGTCGAAGGGCCCGTGCCAGCCGCCGAGGAAGAGGACGGTCGTCAGGGCGCACAGGACGATGATGCCGGCGTACTCGGCGAGCAGGAACAGGGCGAAGCGGAGGCCCGTGTACTCGGTGTACGCGCCGAAGATGATCTCGGAGTCGGCGACGGGCATGTCGAAGGGCGGTCGCTGGAGTTCGGCGAGGCCGGCGGTGAAGAAGACGAGCGCGCCGACGATCTGCCAGGGCAGCCACCACCACTCGAAGGCGTCGACGATGCCGGGCAGGGACACGGTCCCGGCGGCCATCGCGACGGAGGCGGCGGCGAGCAGCATGGGCAGCTCGTACGCGAGCAGCTGGGCGGCGGTGCGCAGGCCGCCGAGCAGGGAGAACTTGTTGGCGGAGGCCCAGCCGGCCATCAGGCTGCCGAGGACCCCGACGCCCATGACGGCGAGGACGAAGAAGACGCCGGCGTCGATGACCTGGCCGACCGCGCCCTCACCGGGGCCGACGGGGATGGCGATGAGGACGAGGAGGTACGGGAGCAGGGCGACGGCGGGGGCGAGCTGGAAGATGCGGCGGTCGGCCTGCGCCGGGACCACGTCCTCCTTCTGCGCGAACTTCACGCCGTCGGCGACGAGCTGTGCCCAGCCGTGGAAGCCGCCGGCGTACATGGGGCCGAGGCGGCCCTGCATGTGCGCCATCACCTTGTGCTCGGTCTGCCCGACGACGAGCGGGAGCACGAGGAAGACGGCGAAGACGACGAGGAGCCGCAGGGCGACGTCGAGTACGTCGTTCACGCGTCGCCTCCGTTGTCCGCGTTGTCGCTGGTCGTGTCGGTGGGGTCGTGGTCGGGGGTGGTGTCCTCGCCGGGTGCGGCCGCCTTGCGGTCGCGGCGGGCCGGCGGCTCGTCCTCGTCGAAGGCGGGCTTCGGATCGTGCCAGGGGGCGTCCGAGCTCCGCCGGGCGGGCGGTTTGCGTTCGCCGCCCGCGGCCCCGGTGGCCCCGGTGGCCTGACTGGCGGAGCCGTCGGCGGCGGACCGCGTGCGCCGCGCGGGCCGGACCGGGGTTTCGGTGTCGGATTCCGGGGCCGGCGGTTCGGCGGCCTGGCTCACCGAACCGTCAGCCGCCGACCGGCTGCGACGCGGGGGCCGGGCCGGGGCCTCGGCACCGGCTTCCGGTACCGCGGCTTCGGCGGCCTGGCTCGCCGAGCCGTCCGCGGCAGAACGCGTACGACGCGCCGGACGGATCGGGGCCTCGGCCTCGGCCCCGGCCCCGCCGGCCGCGGCACCCGCTGCGGGCGCCGCCTGGCTCGCAGAGCCGTCCGCAGCGGACCGGGTGCGCCGTACCGGCCGTGCAGCCGGGGCTTCTGCGGCGGCGTCCGCAGCTGCGGTTCCGGTGGTCTGGCTGGCGGAGCCCTGCGCCACCGACCGGGTCCGCCGGACCGGGGCGCCCTCGCGCGGGGTCCGGGCGGCCGCCCCGGCGCCCGCGGCGCGCGGTGTGCGCGCCGGGCGGGCGGGGGCCGGCGGGAGCTGGCCCTTCAGCGGGCCCCAGTCGTTGGGGTCGGGGACGCCGGGCGGCAGCATCTGCCGCCGCTTGGGGCCGCCCTCGGCCTCGGCGCCCTCGCCCGGCTCCTTGGCGCCGGGCCAGGCCTTGGCGACGCGCGCGGCGAGGACGAAGTCCTTGCGCAGCGGGTGTCCCTCGAAGTTCTCGGGCAGGAGCAGCGGCACCAGGTGGGGGTGGTCGGTGAAGACGACGCCGAACATCTCGAAGGTCTCGCGCTCGTGCCAGGCGGCTCCCGCGTAGACCGCGACGGCGGACGGCAGGGAGGGCGCCGAGTGCGGGACGGTCGTGCGCAGCAGCAGCCGCCGTACGCGGCGGTCCTCCAGCGACACCACGTGCGCGCACACGCGGAAGCCGGTCCCCGGCTCGTCGACGGCGCTCAGCCAGTCGAAGTAGGTGCAGCCCAGCTTGTCCCGGGCGGTCTCCAGGGCGGGGATCCAGCTTCCGACGGGCACGTCGACCGTGAGGACGTCGTACGCGAGCTCGGCGACGGCCTCCGCGCCGAAGACGGTCGCGGCGGCGTCGGGGAGCGAGTCGTAGGGGTTCATGCGCCGGCTCCCGGGGCGGGCGGGGGCGTGACCAGGCCGCTGGTGAGCTGCGCGACCGACGGCCCGTTCGCGTAGCGCTCGGCGAGGGACTCGCGGGCGATCTTCTCCTGGAGCTTGAGGATGCCCTGGAGCAGCGCCTCCGGCCGGGGCGGGCAGCCGGGGACGTAGACGTCGACGGGGATGATCTGGTCGACGCCCTTGGTGACGGAGTACGAGTCCCAGTAGGGGCCGCCGCAGTTGGAGCAGGCGCCGAAGGAGATGACGTACTTCGGCTCCGGCATCTGCTCGTACAGCCGCTTCACGGCCGGGGCCATCTTGTCGGTGACCGTGCCGGAGACGATCATCAGGTCGGCTTGGCGGGGGCCGGGCGCGAAGGGGATGACGCCGAGCCGGATGAAGTCGTGCCGGGCCATGGAGGCGGCGATGAACTCGATCGCGCAGCAGGCGAGGCCGAAGTTGAAGACCCACAGGCTGTAGCGGCGGCCCCAGTTCAGGACGACCTTCATCGGCTCCGGGGCGAGCCGGGACAGGACGCCGAGGCGGCGGGGTTCGGGCAGCAGCTGGGGCTCGGGTGTCACGTCCATTCCAGGACGCCCTTCTTGTACGCGTAGAGCAGGCCGACGGCCAGGAAGCCCAGGAAGACGAACATCTCCACGAGCGTGGTGGCGCCGTAGCCGGCGGCGGCGAAGACCGTCGCCCACGGGAAGAGGAAGATCGAGTCGACGGCGAAGATCACGTAGAGGAACGCGTAGACGTAGTAGCGGACCTGGGTGTGCGCCCAGCCCTCGCCCACCGGGTCGACGCCGCATTCGTACGTCAGCAGCTTTTCGGGCGTCGGGACGACCGGCCGCAGCAAACGGCCCGCGCCGAAGGCGACGGCCACGAAGAGCACACCGAGCACGGCCAGCAGGCCGACAACCGAATAACTCCGGAAGTAGTCCGCCGCGAGCACGGTTACGGTCGATACCGTTGGGTCGGGCACGTCCGTTCCTCGCTCCTTGGCCACTGTCGACGATCTGGTACGGACGGGAGTCTAGGGCCTGCTTCACACAGGGTGGGGTTATCCCCCGTTTACTGCGGCCCGGCCTCCCCATGGCTCCGGCCTGACGGTATTGGCAGGCTGTGCCGCATGACCATGAACACCCGGGCCCCCGACGACGACCGTCCCCCTCCCGTGCGCGCGCCCCTGGGAGCCGTGGCCTGGAAGGAGATCGCCCACCTGCTGTGCAATCTCCCGGCCACCCTCTTCGGGTTCGTGTACACGGTGGCCGTGCTGTCGATCGCGGGTGGTTTGTCCGTGACCGTGATCGGCCTTCCGCTGCTCGCCCTCGGCCTGGCCGGATCTCGGCAGCTGGGACGGACGGAGCGGGCGAGGGCCCGGCTGCTGCTCGGCGTGCGGGTGGAGGAGCCGACGCCGCTGCCGGGTCCCCGGCGGGCGGGCGGGTTCTTCCCGTGGCTGTTCAGCGCCGTCAAGGATCCGGTGGCCTGGAGGAGCGCACTGTACGAGTTGGTACGGCTGCCGTGGGGGGTGCTCACCTTCACGGTAACGCTGGTCGGCCTGCTCGTGCTGTGGCCGGTGCTGCCGTACGTGGTGCGGGCGCTGACGAACGTGGACCGGGTGCTGGTACGGGGCCTGCTGTCGCCCTCGGACGAGCTGGAGCGGCGGATCGCACAGCTGGAGTCGGACCGGGGGGTGGTCGTGGACACCGCGGCCGCCGACCTGCGGCGCATCGAGCGGGACCTGCACGACGGCGCGCAGGCCCGGCTGGTGGCCCTGGCGATGGGGCTGGGGCTGGCCAAGGAGAAGCTCGCCGAGGACCCGGATGCGGCGGCAGCGATGGTGGACGAGGCACACGGCGAGGTGAAGCTGGCCCTGCAGGAGCTGCGCGACCTGGCGCGGGGGATCCACCCGGCGGTGCTGACCGACCGCGGCCTGGACGCCGCCCTGTCCTCCGTCGCCGCCCGCTGCACCGTCCCCGTCAAGGTCGCCGTCGACCTGCCAGAACGCCCGGCCGCGGCGATCGAGGGCATCGCCTACTTCACCGTCTCCGAACTCCTCCAGAACATCAGCAAGCACTCCCGGGCCGGCCGTGCCGGGGTCGACGTCTGGAAGTCCGGGGACCGGCTCCTGATCCGCGTCTCCGATGACGGGCGCGGCGGGGCGACGCCCTCCGGGGGGACGGGGATGGCCGGGCTCGCGGAGCGGCTGGGCGCGGTGGACGGGGTGTTCGTCGTGGACTCGCCGGCCGGGCAGGGGACGGTGGTCACGGCGGAACTGCCGTGGCGGGCCCGCGGCTGAGCCCGCCCGTTCGGGTTCCGGGGCGCGGGCGGCGGGGAGGCGGCGTCGGGGGGCCCGGGGGTGGGGATAACCCCCCTGCGGACAGGCCGACGTGCTGCATGGTCCGGCGGGGCCCGCGGGCGACAGGGTTGAGGGGTGACTGGACGAGGGAAGGGCGGGCGGGACATGGGCGGCGGCGGTGCGACGGGCTTCCGCGGGTCGGTCCTCGGCCGGGCCCTGTGGGCCCCGGTCTCGGGGCGGACCTGGCGGGAGTTCGGGTACCTGCTGCTCTCGCTGCCGCTGAGCACGGTGTACTTCTCGCTCGCGATCACGGGGCTGGCCCTGGGCGCCGGGCTGCTCGTCACCTTCCTCGGGGTGCCGGTGCTCGCCGGGGCGCTCTTGATGTGCCGCGGGTTCGGCCGGATCGAGCGGGCCCGCGCGCGCGGCCTGCTGGGGGCGTCCACCGCCGCCCCGGAGCCGGTGGCGCGGCGCACGGACGGGGTGGTCGGGGCCGTGGGCGCGCTGCTGGGCAGCGGGAGCGCCTGGCGGCACGCGCTGTACGCGGTGGTCCACTTCCCCTGGGCGGTGTTCGCGTCCTGCCTGGCGCTGGTGCTGTGGGCGTGCGCCTGGTCGCTCCTGCTGTACCCGCTGTGGTTCTGGATCTTCCCCGCGTACACCGACCAGCCGGGGCTCCAGCTGTTCCAGAACGGCGACTACACCTTCTACCTGGACTCGCGCACCGAGATCGCGCAGTCCTTCCTGGCGGGGCTGGTCCTGACCCTGGCCGTGCCGTGGGTGTTCCGCGCGCTGACCGCCGTGGACCGCCTGCTCGTGGCCGGGCTGCTCGGCCCCTCGCGGCTGGCCCACCGGGTGACCGAGCTGGAGTCGGACCGGGGGGTGGTCGTGGACACCGCGGCCGCCGACCTGCGGCGCATCGAGCGGGACCTGCACGACGGGGCGCAGGCCCGGCTGGTGGCCCTGGCGATGGGGCTGGGGCTGGCCAAGGAGAAGCTCGCCGAGGACCCGGATGCGGCGGCAGCGATGGTGGACGAGGCACACGGCGAGGTGAAGCTGGCCCTGCAGGAGCTGCGCGACCTGGCGCGGGGGATCCACCCGGCGGTGCTGACCGACCGCGGCCTGGACGCCGCCCTGTCCTCCGTCGCCGCCCGCTGCACCGTCCCCGTCAAGGTCGCCGTCGACCTGCCAGAACGCCCGGCCGCGGCGATCGAGGGCATCGCCTACTTCACCGTCTCCGAACTCCTCCAGAACATCAGCAAGCACTCCCGGGCCGGCCGTGCCGGGGTCGACGTGTGGAAGTCCGGGGACCGGCTCCTGATCCAGGTGACCGACGACGGTCGCGGCGGGGCGGGCGCCGGGGCCGGGGGTACCGGGCTGGCGGGGCTCACCGAGCGGCTGGACGCCGTGGACGGCGTGCTGGTCGTGGACTCCCCCGCCGGCGTCGGCACCACCGTCACCGCCGAGCTGCCCTGGCGCACGCGCTAGCCGCCCCACCCGCCGGCCGCCCCCACCAACGGAAGGCCTGCATCCACTTTCACCCGCTGATCCGCAGGCACCGCGTCCGACCACCGGGGCTGGAATGCTTGGCCCGGTCGGAGTAATCGCCGGAACATGTGGACGCGGGAGCTGCTGAATCGTGGAAGACAGGGTGCGGGTGGTCATCGCCGAGGACTCGGTGCTGCTGCGGGAGGGTCTGACCCGGCTGCTGACCGACCGGGGGCACGACGTCGTCGCGGGCGTCGGGGATGCGGAGGCCCTGGTCAAGACGGTGGCGGAGCTCGCGGCGGAGGACGCGCTCCCGGACGTGGTGGTCGCCGACGTGCGGATGCCGCCGACGCACACCGACGAGGGAGTCCGGGCAGCCGTACGGCTGCGGCGGGACCACCCGGGCATCGGGGTGCTGGTGCTGTCGCAGTACGTGGAGGAGCAGTACGCCACCGAACTGCTGGCCGGATCCAGTACCGGTGTGGGGTACCTCCTCAAGGACCGGGTGGCCGACGTGCGGGAGTTCGTGGACGCCGTCGCCCGGGTGGCCAGGGGCGGCACGGCCCTGGATCCCGAGGTGGTCGCCCAGCTGCTCGGCCGCAGCCGCAAGCAGGACGTGCTGGCCGGGCTGACCCCGCGCGAGCGCGAGGTGCTGGGCCTGATGGCCGAGGGCCGTACCAATTCGGCGGTGGCCAAGCAGCTGGTGGTCAGCGACGGGGCGGTGGAGAAGCACGTCAGCAACATCTTCATGAAGCTCGGGCTGTCGCCGAGCGAGGGCGACCACCGCCGCGTCCTCGCGGTGCTGACCTACCTCCGCTCCTGACGGGCGGCGGCCGGGGCGGCCCGCGGCGGCTGCGGTCCCGCGGCTACGGCCGCCCCACCGGCCGGGCGGCTACGGCCGCCCCGGCCGAGCCGGCGGCCCCCCTCCTCCCGGAGCCGGCACCGCCCCGGGCCCGCCCTTGTCCGGCCCCCGATCAACTGACACTCTGTCAGCCAGGGGGATACCACTTCCGGCCGCACCGGGGTCACACCATCGGGCTCCCGTGCTTTCCCGCACGCGCCCGGAATCGGAATCCGAGAATCCCGGTGAATCCAGCGAAATCCCGCGGAATTCCGTCGACGGACCGCCCGCCGGAAGACGGTCCGGAGTGTGAACGTTCCCCATAAGGACAGGCGTACCGACGTAGGGTTGGCCGTGGGAGCGGGAACGCCGAGCCTCGAAGGAGGTCCAGTTCAGTGACCAGCCAGGTCAGTAGCCCAGCCGAGCAGGCCGACGGGGCCGAGGGGGCCGAGACGGCCGTCCTCGGCGAGCAGCGGACGCCCCCGGGCCCGGGCGGCGGCAAGGAAGTACGCCGCCTCGATCGGGTGATCATCCGGTTCGCGGGTGACTCGGGTGACGGTATGCAGCTCACCGGCGACCGGTTCACCTCGGAGACGGCGTCCTTCGGGAACGACCTCTCCACCCTTCCGAACTTCCCCGCCGAAATCCGCGCCCCGGCCGGCACCCTGCCGGGCGTGTCCTCGTTCCAGCTGCATTTCGCCGATCACGACATCCTGACACCGGGAGACGCCCCGAACGTCCTGGTGGCGATGAATCCGGCGGCGCTGAAGGCGAACATCGGGGACGTGCCGCGCGGCGCGGACATCATCATCAATACCGATGAATTCACGAAGCGCCCGATGGCGAAAGTCGGATACGAGACGTCCCCGCTGGAGGACGGCTCGCTGGGCGCGTACAACATCCACCCCGTGCCGCTCACGACCCTGACGGTCGAGGCCCTGAAGGACTTCGGACTCTCCCGCAAGGAGGCCGAACGCAGCAAGAACATGTTCGCGCTGGGCCTTCTGAGCTGGATGTACCACCGCCCGACCGAGGGTACCGAGTCGTTCCTGCGCCAGAAGTTCGCCAAGAAGCCCGTCATCGCCGAGGCGAACGTCGCCGCGTTCCGTGCGGGCTGGAACTTCGGCGAGACGACCGAGGACTTCGCCGTGTCCTACGAGGTGGCCCCGGCCACCCGCGCCTTCCCGACCGGCACCTACCGCAACATCTCCGGGAACCTCGCCCTCGCCTACGGCCTGATCGCGGCGAGCCGGCAGGCCGACCTGCCGCTCTACCTGGGCTCGTACCCGATCACGCCGGCCTCGGACATCCTGCACGAGCTGAGCCGGCACAAGAACTTCGGCGTACGCACCTTCCAGGCGGAGGACGAGATCGCCGGCATCGGCGCGGCGCTGGGCGCGGCCTTCGGCGGCAGCCTCGGCGTGACGACCACCTCCGGGCCGGGCGTGGCACTGAAGTCCGAGACGATCGGTCTCGCGGTCTCCCTGGAGCTGCCGCTGCTGATCGTGGACATCCAGCGCGGCGGCCCCTCCACGGGCCTGCCCACCAAGACGGAGCAGGCGGACCTGCTCCAGGCCATGTACGGGCGCAACGGCGAGGCCCCGGTGCCGGTCGTCGCCCCGCGCACCCCGGCGGACTGCTTCGACGCCGCGCTGGACGCGGCCCGGATCGCGCTCACCTACCGGACTCCCGTGTTCCTGCTCTCCGACGGGTACCTCGCCAACGGCTCCGAGCCGTGGCGCATCCCGGAGGTCTCGGAGCTGCCTGACCTGCGGGTCCGGTTCGCGACCGGGCCCAACCACGAGCTGGCGGACGGCACCGAGGTCTATTGGCCGTACAAGCGCGACCCGCAGACCCTGGCCCGCCCGTGGGCGCTCCCGGGCACCCCGGGCCTCGAACACCGCATCGGCGGCATCGAGAAGCAGGACGGCACGGGCAACATCAGCTACGACCCGGCCAACCACGACCTCATGGTCCGCACCCGGCAGGCCAAGGTCGACGGCATCGAGGTCCCCGACGTGGAGGTCGACGACCCGGACCGCGCCCGGACCCTGGTCATCGGCTGGGGATCCACGTACGGCCCGATCACGGCGGCGGTCCGGCGGCTGAGGGCCGTCGGCGTGCCCATCGCGCAGGCCCACTTGCGCCATCTGAACCCCTTCCCGCGAAACCTCGGCGAGGTCCTGGGCGGCTACGACAAGGTGGTGGTGCCGGAGATGAACCTCGGGCAGCTCGCGACCCTGCTCCGGGCCAAGTACCTGGTCGACGCCCGGTCGTACAACCAGGTCAACGGAATGCCGTTCAAGGCCGAGCAGCTCGCGAAGGTTCTGAAGGAGGCCGTCCATGACTGAGGTGACCGACGCTCCCACCCTGCTCTCCCTGGTGCCGAAGGCCGGGGCCGGGCAGTCCATGAAGGACTTCAAGTCGGACCAGGAGGTCCGCTGGTGCCCGGGCTGCGGCGACTACGCGGTGCTGGCCGCGGTGCAGGGCTTCATGCCCGAGCTGGGCCTGGCGCGGGAGAACATCGTCTTCGTCTCGGGGATCGGCTGCTCGTCCCGGTTCCCGTACTACATGAACACGTACGGGATGCACTCCATCCACGGCCGCGCCCCGGCGATCGCGACCGGTCTGGCCACCTCGCGCCGCGACCTGTCGGTGTGGGTCATCACCGGTGACGGCGACGCCCTGTCCATCGGCGGGAACCACCTGATCCACGCCCTGCGGCGGAACGTCAACCTGAAGATCCTGCTGTTCAACAACCGGATCTACGGGCTGACGAAGGGCCAGTACTCCCCCACGTCCGAGCTCGGCAAGATCACCAAGTCGACGCCGATGGGCTCGCTGGACGCCCCCTTCAACCCGGTGTCCCTGGCCCTGGGCGCCGAGGCGTCCTTCGTGGCCCGCACCGTCGACTCCGACCGCAAGCACCTGACCGAGGTGTTGCGGGCGGCCGCGGACCACCCGGGCACGGCGCTGGTGGAGATCTACCAGAACTGCAACATCTTCAACGACGGCGCCTTCGACGCCCTGAAGGACAAGGACCGGGCCGAGGAGACGGTGATCCGCCTGGAGCACGGGCAGCCCATCCGCTTCGGCGCGGGCGGACACAAGGGCGTCGTACGCGATCCGGTCACCGGCGACCTGGAGGTCGTCGACGTGACCGCCGAGAACGAAGCGCGGATCCTGGTCCACGACGCGCACGGCACCAGCCCGACCACCGCGTTCGCCCTGTCCCGGCTGGCCGACCCGGACACGTTGGACCGGACGCCCATCGGGGTGTTCCGCAGCGTGGTGCGGCCGGTCTACGACACGCTCATGGCCGAGCAGCTGGACACGGCCGTCGAGAACAAGGGCAAGGGCGACCTGGGCACCCTGCTGGCCGGCAACGACACCTGGACGGTCGTCGGCTAGCGCGGTCTTCGGCCGGCGCGTCCACCGGCCGTCGCCGGCCGACCCGCCCGTACGCCCCTACGCAATGCGAGTTCGCGCGCCCGGAGCCCCTCAGGGGTTCCGGGCCTCGTCGTACGCGGCCCGCGCCGCCTGCACGTCGGGGGTGCGCCGCTCGGTCCAGCGCGCCAGGGCCCACACCTGTTCGGCTGCCTCGCGCCCCAGCTCGGTGAGGGAGTAGTCCACGCGGGGCGGGATGACCGGCTTGGCGTCGCGCAGCAGGAAGCCGTCGCGCTCCAGCGTCCGGAGGGTCTGGGCGAGCATCTTCTCGCTGACCCCGCCGACCTCGCGGCGCAGCTCGCTGAAGCGGTACGGGCGCTCCACGAGGGCGGCAAGGACCAGTACGCCCCAGCGGCTGGTGACGTGCTCCAGGACCCCGCGGGAGGGGCACATCGGAGCCTTCACGTTCACGGGGGGCGGCTTCCGACCCGCCCCGCCCACTGCCTCACTTACGGCCATACCAGTACCTTACTTTGAAGTGGGTACTTACGAAAGGTTAGCGCTTTCCCTACGGTGGTGTCACCGCCGGAAAACCCGGCACACATGCCCCACGCACCACACCCGCCCCAGGGAGAGCATCATGAGCATCGTCGTCACCGGAGCCACCGGAGCCCTCGGCCGCCTCGTCGTCGAGGAGCTGCTGAAGCGGGTCCCGGCCGCGGACGTCGCCGTCGCCGTCCGCGACGGGGCCAAGGCCGCAGACCTCGCCGAGCGCGGCGTCGAGGTGCGCATCGCCGACTACGACGCCCCCGAGTCCCTCACGGACGCCTTCCGCGCCGGCGACCGGGTCCTGCTGATCTCCGGCAACGCGGTCGGCCGCCGGGTGCCCCAGCACACCGCGGTGATCGGGGCCGCCAAGGCCGCCGGCGTCGCCCAGCTCGCCTACACCGGGATCCTCGGCGGCCCCGAGGCCGACTTCGAGCTGGCCGCCGAGCACAAGGCGACCGAGCAGGCCGTGCTGGACTCGGGCCTGCCCTACACCTTCCTTCGCAACGGTTGGTACCACGAGAACTACACCGGCCAGCTGGCCGGCGTCCTGGAGCAGGGCGCGGTCGTGGGCAGCGCCGGTGAGGGCCGGATCGCCTCCGCCGCCCGGGCCGACTACGCCGCCGCGGCCGCGGCGGTCCTGACCGGCGAGGGCCACCTGAACCGGGTCTACGAGCTCTCCGGCGACACCGCCTGGAGCATGGCCGAGTACGCGGCCGAGGTCTCGGCGCAGTCCGGCAAGGAGATCGCGTACACCGAGCTCCCGGCCGACGCCCACCTGGCCGCCCTGACCGGTGCGGGGGTCCCCGAAGGCTTCGCCGCCCTCCTCGTCGACGTGGACGCGGCAATCTCGCGCGGCAGCCTGGGCCACACCGGCGGCGACCTCTCCCGGCTCATCGGCCGCCCGACCACGCCGGTCGCCGAAGCCGTCACCGCCGCCCTGGCCTGAGGCCCGTACGGCGTCCGGGCCGGGCGCGACCCCGTGAGTCCGCCCGGCCCCGACCCCACAAGACCCCGGCGATGTCATCAGTATCTCCCGCCTATGCACATGACATCGAGGTCCGGCGGCGCTACGTTCTTCGATGAGGTTGGCCAGAACGTGACGGGAGGCCCGGGTGAAGGCGGAGAGCGAGCAGCGCACAGGACTGCTCTACGGATTCGGCGCCTACGGCATGTGGGGGCTGGTCCCCCTCTTCTGGCCGCTCCTCAAGCCAGCGGGGGCCGTCGAGATCCTCGCCCACCGCATGGTGTGGTCGCTGGCCGTCGTCGGCGGGATCCTGCTCGTCGTGCGCCGCTGGGGCTGGATACGGGAGCTGCTGCGCGAACCCCGCAAGCTGGGGCTGACCGCCCTCGCCGCCACGGTGATCTCCGTGAACTGGGGCCTGTACATCTGGTCCGTCAACAACGGCGCGGTGGTCGAGTCCAGCCTCGGCTACTTCATCAACCCCCTGGTCACCATCGCCATCGGCGTCCTGCTCCTCGGCGAGCGGCTGCGCCGCACCCAGTGGGCGGCGGTCGGCATCGGCTTCGCCGCCGTGCTGGTGCTCGCGATCGGGTACGGACGGCCGCCGTGGATCTCGCTGGTCCTGGCCTTCTCCTTCGCCACCTACGGGCTGATCAAGAAGAAGCTGGGCATGGGCGGCGTGGAGTCGCTGGCCGCCGAGACGGCCCTGCTCTTCCCGCCCGCCCTCGGCTACCTGCTGTGGCTGGCCGCGCAGGGCCGGTCCGCCTTCGGCAGCGAGGGCCTCGGGCATTCGGCGCTGCTCGCCGCGACCGGACTGGTCACCGCGATCCCGCTCGTCTTCTTCGGGGCGGCCGCGATCCGGGTCCCGCTGTCCACGCTCGGACTGCTCCAGTACCTGGCGCCGGTCTTCCAGTTCATGCTCGGCGTCCTGTACTTCCACGAGGCCATGCCGCCCGAGCGCTGGGCCGGCTTCTCCCTCGTCTGGGCCGCGCTCGCCCTGTTGACCTGGGACGCGCTGCGTACGACACACCGCTCCCGGTCCCGGCTGGAGGAAGCCGGAACCGCGGCACCCGCGAGCGTCCCGGCGCCGACCGCCGCTCCGGAACCCGAACGCGCGTAGGAGCGCACGGCGCATCCCGGCACACCGTCGCGACGCCCGAACAACCCACGATCCCCGTCACGGGACTCCCCCAGCCACCGCCGGGAGGTGTCCACCGTGCCGGGGATCGTCCGTTTTCCGAACGACCCTGACCGAAACACGGTCTTGACGGACAGTCATATCCTCGCTCAACATCAGGCGCACTGACGCACGATCGCTCACCTGCTCTATCCCCGCACGTTCCGTTCAATCCCCAACGGAATCCCCGGAGCCCCCACATGAGCCTGTTCGTCCCTCGGCGCCTTGCTGCCGTGACCGCGCTCGCGGTCGCCGGCCTCTTCGCCTCCACCGCCCCCGCCGCACTGGCCTCGCCCACGGCGGTGACCGCGGCCCCCACCCCGCCCGACATCCCGCTGGCCAACGTCAAGGCGCACTTGACGCAGTTCCAGACCATCGCCACCAGCAACGGCGGCAACCGCGCCCACGGCAGGGCCGGTTACAAGGCTTCGATCGACTACGTGAAGGCCAAGCTGGACGCGGCCGGGTTCACCACCACCCTCCAGACGTTCACCTCCAGCGGCGCCACCGGCTACAACCTGATCGCCGACTGGCCGGGCGGCGACCCGAACTCGGTGCTGATGGCCGGCTCGCACCTGGACTCGGTCAGCTCCGGTCCGGGCATCAACGACAACGGGTCGGGGTCGGCCGCCGTGCTGGAAGCCGCGCTGGCCGTCTCGCGGGCGCAGCTCCAGCCCACCAAGCACCTGCGGTTCGGCTGGTGGGGGGCGGAGGAGCTCGGCCTGGTCGGGTCCCGGTACTACGTGAACAACCTGCCGAGCGCGGAGAGGGCGAAGATCTCCGGCTACCTGAACTTCGACATGATCGGCTCGCCGAACCCGGGGTACTTCGTCTACGACGACGACCCGACGATCGAGCAGACCTTCAAGAACTACTTCTCCGGCATCGGGGTCCCGACCGAGATAGAGACCGAGGGCGACGGGCGTTCCGACCACGCCTCCTTCAAGAACGTGGGCATACCGGTCGGCGGCCTGTTCACCGGCGCGAGCAACACCAAGACCTCGGCCCAGGCCCAGAAGTGGGGCGGCACGGCCGGCCAGTCCTTCGACCGGTGCTACCACTCCTCCTGCGACACCACCTCGAACATCAGCGACACCGCGCTGGACCGCAACGCGGACGCCGTCGCCTACGCCCTCTGGCACCTCGGGGCGGCCACCCCGGTCCCGCCCGGCCCGTCCTTCGAGAACACGGCGGACGTCAACATCCCGGACTCCCCCGGCGCCGCGGTGAACTCGCCGATCACGGTCTCCGGTGTGGCGGGCAACGCCCCGGCCACCACCAAGGTCGACGTGAACATCGTCCACACCTACCGCGGTGACCTGGTGGTCGACCTGATCGCCCCGGACGGCACCGTCTACAACCTGCACAACAGGAGCGGCGGCAGCGCCGACAACCTGGTGCAGACGTACACGGTCAACGCGTCCAGCGAGGTGGCCAACGGCGTCTGGAAGCTCCAGGTCCGGGACGTGGCGGCGCAGGACGTCGGCTACATCAACAGCTGGAAGATCACCTTCTGAGGGGTGCCCGGCGTTACGCGCCCTCGGCCGGGGCCCGGAGCGAGGCGTCCAGCGGCTCCTTGATCAGGGCGCGCAACTCCGCGGCCACGGCGGCGACATCGGCGCGACCCAGCTTCGCCGCCTCCACCAGGTCGCCGAGCTGCTCGGGCGAGGGAAGCTGCTCGGCCCCCGCCACCCGCAGGTACGAGCGGGTGGCGGCGGCCGCGTAGAACTCGTTCATCGGCGATTCCAGCGCCGGGCACACGGCGAGGGTGTGCAGGAACGCGGCGGCCCGCCACGCGGTGTCCGGGGCGGGCTGTTCGGGCACCATCACGAGGTCGTTCTGGTGCCGGGCGACCGCGGCGGCCACCCCGGAGGGATCCCAGACGGCGGGATCGGACGGGAGATGGTGGGCCAGAGCGGTCCAGGCCCACTCCATGGTGATCTTCAATGGCCGAACCGCTCCTGGAAGTAGCCCCAGTGGACGGCGAACTCCTCTATCCCCGAAAGGAAGTTCTTCCGGTCCTCGTCGAGCTCGCGCTCCGTCACCTCGGTGATCAGAGCGGTGACCGTCGTCCCCTGTGCCGCCGCGCGCGCCTTGAGGCGTTCGTGGAACTCTTCGTCCAGGCGGATGGTGACGTGTCTCGACATGCTCCCCACGGTACAGCGGGGCCGCTGTACGCACGGCCGGAACGGCCGAAGGGTGGGCAGGGACACAGTCCCCGCCCACCCTTCGGTGTGCGGCCCCACACGGCCCTGCCCGACCCCTCACGGCCCCTCACGGCCCCTCATGCCCAGGAAGCGGTCCGGGTAGCGCGGCGGCTTACTTGTTGGCCGAAGCCGCCTGCACCAGCGCGTCCTTGGTGACCGCGCCGACGTACACCTTGCCGTCGTCCGTGATCAGCGCGTTGACCAGGCGGGTCTTGAAGAGCCGGCCCTCACCGAAGCCTCCGGAGACCTTGTCCCCGAGGGAGTTGAGGAACTGCTTGGCTTCCTTGGGGGCGTTCTTGTCGTTCTCCAGCTCCTTCAGGCTGCGGCCCGCGCCCGTGTCGATCCGGGCGATGGCCGCCCACCCTTCGCCGAGGACCTTCGTCTCCCCGTTGCCACCCTTGCCGCCGGCGCCGCCGGTGATGGCGTCCAGGCCGGGGAAGGCATCGAGGCCCTTGAAGTCCTTGCCGTGGCCCGGTCCGCCCTCGGGGCCGCCGGCCTTGCCCTCGGTCACCTTGGCGCCCTTGGGCGGGGTGAAGGCGAAGGTGTCGGCGGCGGGCCGGGCGAAGTCCACCTTCGTGAAGCCCGCGTCGACGATCGGCTTGCCGCCTTCGGCCGCGAGCAGCTGCACGCGCAGCGGCACGCCGTTCTGCGCGTCCACAGCGATCTTGACGGAGCCGACCGTGGAGCCGCTCTGCTTGGGCTTGAGCACCAGCTGGTACGCGTCCCGGCCGGCCACCTGGGCGTTGTCTCCGACGCTGATGTCCGTGGTCGGGCCGGCGGCCTTGAGGATCTCCTGGGCCACCTGCTGCGGGGTGGCCCCGAGCCGGTCGCCGGTCTTCTTGTGGTCCCCGCCGGCCGCCTTGCCCGCCTCGGCGTCCTTCTCGTGCCAGACCTCGTTGGCCTTGCTGTCGTATCCCCAGACGTCCGCACCGTTGTGGATCAGGCTGTACTCGTCCTTGCCGTCCACGAACGTGATCTTCTGGCGGTCCGGTCCGTCGGCCGCGACCCGCAGCGTGTGGCTGCCGCTCGCCAGCTGCGCGAGCTTCTCCTGCGGGTCGGCGGACCCTCCGGTGACGCCCCCGCCGCCCGCCCCGCCCAGGAGGCCGCTCGCGAGCGACGGCAGGCCCAGGTCGGTGCTGATCTTGGCGCTGCCGGAGAACTGCTCCACCTCCGAGGCGGCGACCTTCTCGATCAGCTGCTGGGCCGTCACCTTCGGAAGGTCCGGGCTGCCGGCGTTGGCGAAGGCCGGGACCATCGCCACCGTCGCGGCGGCCACGCCCGCCACCGCGACCGGTACGGCGTACCGGGCGGCCTTGCGGGACTTTGCGTTCGTTGCCATGTCTGCCCTACCTCTTTGTGTACGGCGGCGGCCTTCCTTGCCTGTACGTGTCCACCCCGCGCCGCCACTCTCACCCGTTCTGGTGGGGATGTACCTCCATCTGACCAAAGAGGAGGGGGTCGGGGCGTCACTCCGCGGGCTCAACTCCGTGTACGCCCAGGGGATGACACGCAAGGGGCCCCGCATCCCCTCCCCGTAGGGGATGCGGGGCCCCTCATGTGACCTTGGTCGTACCCGGTGCTACCCGGGCGGTGGCGGTCAGCCGGCGCGGTGCACCACCGCGTCGCAGAGCTCCTCCAGCGCGGCCTTGGCGGCGCAGTCCGGCAGCGGCGCGAGCATGGCGCGGGCGTCCTGCGCGTAGCGGACGGTGTCCCGGCGGGCCTGCTCCAGCGCGGGGTGGACCCGCAGCCGGGCGAGCACCTCGGCGTGCCGGGCGTCGTCGCTGAGGTCGCCGTCCAGGAGGCGTACGAGGTCCAGGTCGGCGGGGTCGCCGCCGGCCGCGGCCATCTCGCGCAGCCGCAGCACGGGCAGGGTCGGGATGCCCTCGCGCAGGTCGGTGCCGGGCGTCTTGCCGGACTCGTGCGAGTCGGAAGCGATGTCGAGGACGTCGTCGGCGAGCTGGAAGGCGGTGCCGAGGCGTTCGCCGTACTGGGTCAAGATGTCGACGACGGACTCGTCGGCGCCGGACATGAGGGCGCCGAACCGGCCGGAGACCGCGATCAGCGAGCCGGTCTTGCCGGCGATGACGTCGAGGTAGTGGGCGACCGGGTCGCGGCCGTCGCGCGGGCCCGCGGTCTCCAGGATCTGTCCCGTCACCAGCCGCTCGAAGGCCTCGGCCTGGATGCGTACGGCCTCGGGGCCGAGGTCGGCCAGGATGTGCGAGGCGCGGGCGAAGAGGAAGTCACCCGTCAGGACGGCCACCGAGTTGCCCCAGCGGGCGTTGGCGCTGGCGACGCCGCGGCGCACGTCCGCCTCGTCCATGACGTCGTCGTGGTAGAGCGTCGCCAGATGGGTGAGCTCCACGACCACCGCGGAGGGCACGATCCCGGGCGCGTACGGGTCGCCGAAGCGGGAGGCGAGCATGACCAGCAGCGGCCGGAACCGCTTGCCGCCGGCCTTGACCAGGTGCTGCGCGGCATCGGTGATGAAGGGGACCTCGCTCTTGGTGGCCTCCAGCAGACCCGCCTCGACGGCGGCCAGTCCGGCCTGGACATCGGTCTCAAGAGCCTGGTCCCGCACGCTCAGTCCGAACGGCCCGACGACGGTCACGAGGGGTACTCCTGTCTGCTGACGATCACGCTGACGATCACCTGGATTGTCGATGTGTCGCTGCCTTCACTCAAGCCAGCCTATCGGGTCCGATTTCGATCACCGAGAGCACCCGTCATGCCGCCGTCGACGCGCTGCCACGAATACCCCGGTATGTTCGTGATGAGTCGAAGACAACCGGAGAGCGCGCCTTGTCCAGAACTGTGACCGAGAGGGAGGATCCGGCGGAGCCGGTCGCCGCGGACTGCGCCGCGGCCACCCGTACGGCGGCCGTCGGACGGTTGACGCCCGCGCGGCCCGTCCCGGTCGCCGCCGGTCCACCGAGGAGGCGGACGACCCCGTGGACGTGATCATCCGCACCGGGTTCCCCCACGAGACCGCGCGCGAGGACGTCCGCATCCCGATGCCCGACGGCGTGGAGCTGTACGCGCGGATCTGGCGGCCGCTCACCGAGGAGCCCGTCCCGGCCCTCCTTGAGTACCTGCCGTACCGGCTGACGGACTGGACGGCCCCGCGGGACGGACAGCGCCACCCCTGGTACGCGGGCCACGGCTACGCCTCGGTACGGGTGGACGTACGCGGCCACGGATGCAGCGGCGGCAGTCCGGGCCGGGCGTACGACGACCGGGAACTGACCGACGGGGTCGCGGTGGTGGAGTGGCTGGCGGCGCAGCCGTGGTGCACCGGGTCGGTGGGGATGTTCGGGATCGGGTGGGGCGGTACCAACTCCCTCCAGATCGCGGCGCTCGCCCCGGAGGCCCTCAAGGCCGTCGTCACCGTCTGCTCGACGGACGACCGCTTCGACAACGACGCGCACTACGCGGGCGGCTCGGTGCTCGCCGCGGACCTGCACGCGGCCTCGGCGACGCTGCTGGCCTTCGCCGCCCGCCCGCCGGACCCGCAGTACGTCGGCGACGGCTGGCGCGAGCAGTGGCTGGCCCGGCTGGAGTCGGTCGAACCGCCGGTCCACACCTGGCTGGCGCACCAGACGCGTGACGCCCACTGGGTGCACGGCAGCGTCTGCGAGGACTACGGGGCCGTGCGCGCGGCGGTCCTCGCCGTGGGCGGCTGGCACGACCCGTACCGGGACACCGTGCTGCGGCTGGTGACCCACCTGCCCGCCGACCGGGTGCGGGGCCTGATCGGCCCGTGGTCCCACCAGTACCCCGACCGCGGGCTGCCGCCGGGTCCGGCCATCGGCTTCCTCCAGGAGACGCTGCGCTGGTGGGACCACTGGCTGAGGGGATCCGCCAACGGGGTGATGGACGAGCCCCTGCTGCGGTCCTGGATCTCCTCCTCGCACCCGCCGGCGACCACGTACGAGCTGCTGCCCGGCCGCTGGGCCGGCGACCCGGCCTGGCCCTCCCCCGCCGTCACCTCCGTCACGTACGGGCTGCAGGGCGCGCCGGTGGCCGTGGCCTCGCCGCAGCACACGGGCCTGGACGCGGGGCGGTTCCGCCCGTACGGCAACGACGCCGACCTGCCGCCCGACCAGCGGGAGGAGGACGCGAAGTCCGCGTGCTTCGAGTTCCCGGTGGCGGGCGCGACGCCCCTGGAGATCCTGGGCCGCCCGCAGGTCACCCTGCGCCTGCGCATGGACGTCCCGTTCGGGCAGGTGGCCGCCCGCCTCTGCGACGTCGCGCCGGACGGCTCGTCCACGCTGGTCACGCGGGGTGCACTGAACCTCTCGGCGCGGCTGGGCCGGGACCGGGCGGTGCCGTGGCCGGTGGGCGCCTACGAGGACGTGGTGTTCGAGCTGAACGGCATCGGGCACGCCTTCGCGCCGGGCCACCGCATCCGCCTCGCCCTGTCCTCGGCGTACTGGCCGTGGATCTGGCCGCGGGCCGGCTCGGAGGCCGGCTGGACGCTGGACCCGGCGGGCAGTGCCCTGGTGCTCCCGGTGCGCTTCCCCTCCCCCGCGACGGACGGCGCCGTCGTCTTCGGGCCGCCGGAGCAGGCGCCACCGTTGCCGGTGGCGGTCCCGGCCACGCTGGACGAGCCGCGGCCGGAGCGGGTGGTCGTACGGGACGTCGCGCGCGGGGCGTGGCGGCTGGAGGTGGACCCGCGGTACGGCGGGACCCGCGCGTACCCGGACGGACTGGAGTCCGGGGAGGAGGTGAGCGAGGTGTACGAGATCCGGGACGGGGACGCCCTGTCGGCCCGGACCCGCTCCACGTGGCGGATCCGGTTGCACCGGCCCGAGCCGGTCTGGGACGTGCGGATCGAGACCCGCTCGGAAATCGGCTGCGACGGGACCTCGTTCCTCACCTCCGACGAGCTGGTGTGCCGGGAGGGGGAGGAGGTCGTCTTCCACCGCACGTGGGAGCGCCGCCTGCCGCGCACCGCGGGGTGAGGGGGGCCGCGGCCGGCCGCGCCGGCCGGTCAGCCGAAGAGCCGCTCCAGGACCACCGCGATGCCGTCGTCCTCGTTCGACAGCGTCACCTCGTCCGCGACGGCGACCAGTTCGCGGTGGGAGTTCGCCATGGCGACCCCGTGCGCCGCCCACGCGAACATCGGGATGTCGTTCGGCATGTCCCCGAAGGCGATGGTGCGCGAACCCCCGACCCCCAGCACCTCGGCCGCCAGGGCCAGCCCGCTCGCCTTGTCCACCCCGAGCGGCTGGAGCTCCACCGTGTGCTCCCCCGCCATGGTCACGTTGACCATGTGGCCGACGACCCCCCGGGCCACCTCGGTGAGCTCGTCGTCGTCGAGCTCCGGGTGCTGGAGCAGCACCTTGTTGATGGGTGCGGTCCACAGGTCGGCCCGCTGCCGCACCCGCACCGTCGGCAGGTGGGGGTGCGGCATCCGGTATCCGGGCCCTATCAGCATCGCGGCGTCCACCCCCTCCTGGTCGACCGCCGCCCAGACCTCTCCGATCTCGGCCTCGATCTTGCCGAGTGCCTCCTCCGCCAGCTCCCGCTCCATCTCGACGGCGTGCAGCAGGTTCCCGCGCGCTGCGTCGTACACCTGCGCGCCCTGTCCGCACACCGCGAGCCCCGTATACCCAAGGCTGTCAAGGACATGGCGCACCTGCGGAACGGGGCGCCCGGTGACGATGATGTGCTGGGCGCCGGCGGCGCGGGCCGTCGCGAGCGCGGCGTACGAGCGGGCGGAGACGGTGTCTCCGGCGCGCAGCAGGGTCCCGTCCAAGTCAGTGGCGATCAGAGAGAAAGGGGGGGCCGAAGGCGGGGCGGAAGTCACGGCGCAAGGATACGGACCCCAGTGGACAAGTCCTACAAATAGCGCCCGAATCCCGCCTCCCGCAGGCCCCAGCAGCCACGTAACGTATCAACCAGCCCCCGGGACACCCCCCGGGCCGCATCGAAAGCGAGGCAGTACCCCATGCCCCAGCAGAGCCCCCTCGATGTCCCCGAGGGCGACCCGTTCGGGCCGCACAACCTCCCGTACGGCGTCTTCTCCACGGACGGCGACTCCCGCCGCCGGATCGGCGTGCGCATCGGCGGGCACGTGCTCGACGCGGGGGCGACCGCGGACGCGCTCGGCTCCCCGTACGCCGGCCTGCTCGGGCAGCCCTCGCTCAACCCGCTGCTGGCCGCGGGCCGCACCGCCTGGCGCGACGTGCGCCGCGCCCTGACCGCCTGGGTCACCGACCCCGGCCACCGGGCGACGGTCGAGGCCCACCTGCTGCCCCTCGACGCGGTCACGATGCACCTGCCGTACGAGGTCGCCGACTACGTCGACTTCTACGCCAGCGAGCACCACGCCACCAACGTGGGCCGGATGTTCCGCCCCGACGGTGAGCCGCTCACCCCCAACTGGAAGCACCTGCCGATCGGTTACCACGGCCGCTCGGGCACCATCGTCGTCTCCGGCACCGACGTCGTCCGCCCCTCCGGCCAGCGCAAGACCCCCGCCGACGCGGCACCGGTCTTCGGCCCCTCGGTCAAGCTCGACATCGAAGCCGAGGTCGGCTTCGTCGTCGGCACCCCCTCCGAGCTGGGCAGCCCCGTCGCACTCGGCGACTTCGAGGACCACGTCTTCGGCCTGTTCCTCCTCAACGACTGGTCCGCGCGCGACATCCAGGCCTGGGAGTACGTGCCGCTGGGCCCCTTCCTCGGCAAGTCCTTCGCCACCTCCGTATCCGCCTGGGTGACCCCGCTGGAGGCCCTCGACGCGGCCCGCGTCGCCCCGCCGGCCCGCGACTTCCCGCTGCTGCCCTACCTCGACGACGCCGACGCCGACCGGCCCGGCGGCTTCGACCTGCACATCACCGTCTCCATCAACGGGCAGGAAGTCGCGCAGCCGCCGTTCGCGACGATGTACTGGACCGCCGCCCAGCAGCTCGCCCACATGACGGTCAACGGCGCCTCCCTGCGCACCGGCGACGTGTACGGCTCCGGCACCGTCAGCGGCCCCGAGGTCGCCCAGCGCGGCTCCTTGCTGGAGCTGACGTGGAACGGCCGCGACGCCATCGAGCTGGCCGAGGGCAAGCGCACCTTCCTGGAGGACGGCGACACCGTCACCATGACCGCCTGGGCCCCGGGCCCGGAGGGCACCCGCGTGGGCCTCGGCGAGGTCACGGGCCGCATCGTGGCCTCCCGCTAGCCCGTCTCCACGGCCCGCGCACTGCGGCGGGGTGGCGGCCCGCCCCGCCGCCCCGCCGAGCCGTCAGGGGACGGACCCCGCCGGACGGCACGTCCGCCGCATATGCCGACCGCCCATGCCAGCGACACATGGTCAACACGCGACCGCCCGCTCACACGTGCGGGCGGTCCCGCGCCGTTCCCCGGCGATACGCTGGACGGACTGGCGAGACTCCAGTTCATGGGAGCACTGATGAACCCGGAATACAGCTGGCCGGAACCCCCGGAGGGCGGCTGGACGGCGGACGACCTGGACACGCTTCCGAATCTGCCTCCGCACACGGAGCTGATCGACGGGAGCCTGGTTTTCGTAAGTCCGCAGACCCGCTTTCACGTGCGCGCGGTGAGTTTCTTCGAATGGCAATTGCGGACTTTGGCGCCGGCGGCCTTGATGTCCTTCGGGAGTTCACCATCGACATCGACCGGCGAAATCGCCCGGAACCGGACGTGATCGTGGCGCCCGAGGAAGACGACTAGAATCCGAACCAGACCCGGCTTCCCGCCGAGTCCGTCCGGCTCGCGATTGAAGTGGTGTCTCCAGAATCGGTCAGCCGTGACCGCGAGACCAAACCTGTGAAGTACGCCCGCGCCAAGATCCCGCACTTCTGGCGAGTCGAGAACCAGGATGGCCGGGCAGTGGTCTACGTCTTCGAGCGCGAACCGGCTACCGGCTCTTATACGAGCACCGGCATCTTCCACGACCGCCTCAAGGTCTCCGTGCCATTCCCCATCGACCTGGACCTCACCGGAATCATGCAGAAGCGCCAACGGCCCGAGTAGCCTCTGGCGCGGACACGGCAAGGGCCCGGCTCCCCCGAGGGAGCCGGGCCCCGGCACATCCACCCGACGACCGGTCAGCGGACGAAGGTGCTCGCCTGGCCCGCCAGGTCCAGGAAGTACTGCGGCGCCACGCCCAGGACCAGGGTGACGGCGACGCCCACCGCGATGGTCGTCATCGTCAGCGGCGACGGCACCGCCACCGTCGGCCCCTCCGCCTTCGGCTCGCTGAAGAACATCAGGACGATCACCCGGACGTAGAAGAACGCGGCGATCGCCGACGAGATGACGCCGACGACGACCAGCGCACCTGCACCGCCCTCCGCCGCCGCCTTGAACACGGCGAACTTCCCGGAGAAACCGGAGGTGAGCGGGATGCCCGCGAAGGCCAGCAGGAACACCGCGAAGACGGCCGCGGTCAGCGGCGAACGGCGCCCGAGGCCCGCCCACTTCGACAGGTGCGTGGCCTCGCCGCCCGCATCGCGCACCAGCGTGACCACCGCGAACGCGCCGATCGTCACGAAGGAGTAGGCGAGCAGGTAGAACAGCACCGACTGGACGCCCTCCGCCGACGTGGCGATCACACCGGCCAGGATGAAGCCGGCGTGCGCGATCGAGGAGTAGGCCAGCAGGCGCTTGACGTCGGTCTGGGTCACCGCGATCACCGCGCCGGCCAGCATCGTCACGATCGCCACGCCCCACATCACAGGCCGCCAGTCCCACCGCAGGCCCGGCAGGACCACGTACAGCAGCCGCAGCAACGCGCCGAACGCGGCCACCTTCGTCGCCGCAGCCATGAAGCCGGTGACCGGCGTCGGGGCGCCCTGGTAGACGTCCGGGGTCCACATGTGGAAGGGGACCGCGCCGACCTTGAACAGCAGGCCCATCAGCACGAGCGCCCCGCCGATCAGCAGCAGCACGTCGTTGCCCATGGTGTCGGCGAGGGCCGGGTCGAGCCGCGCGACGGTGCCGTCCACCACGTCCGCGATGGCCGCGTACGAGACGGAGCCCGCGTAGCCGTAGAGCAGCGCGATGCCGAAGAGGAGGAACGCCGAGGAGAAGGCGCCGAGCAGGAAGTACTTGACCGCCGCCTCCTGCGAGACCAGCCGGTGGCGGCGGGCGAGGGCGCACAGCAGGTACAGCGGGAGGGAGAAGACCTCCAGGGCGACGAACAGGGCCAGCAGGTCGTTGGCCGCCGGGAAGATCAGCATGCCGGCGACCGCGAACAGGGCGAGGGGGAAGACCTCGGTGGTCGTGAAACCGGCCTTGACGGCGGCCTTCTCGCTGTCGCTTCCGGGTACGGACGCCGCCTGGGCGGCGAAGGAGTCCACCCGGTTGCCGTGCGCCGCCGGGTCCAGGTGGCGCTCGGCGAAGGTGAACAGGGCGACGAGCGAGGCCAGCAGGACGGTGCCCTGCAGGAACAGGGCCGGCCCGTCCACGGCGAGGGCGCCCATGGCCGCGGTGTGCGCCTTCTCGCCCGCGTAGCCGGCCGCCGCGAGGCCGACGACCGCCGCGAAGGCGGAGGCCAGGGCGGCGACGGCGAGGAACACCTGGACGTAGTAGCGGGCGGTGCGCGGGACGAAGGCCTCGACGAGGACGCCGAGGATGGCCACGCCCACCACGATCAGCGTGGGCGCGAGCTGGGCGTACTCGATGTGCGGGGCCGGGATCTTGTCCACCGGGGCCTGCGCGGCGACCGCCCACAGGCCGTGGGCCGACGTCATGGTGCTCACTTCGCCGCCTCCCCGTTCTTCGCCTCGACAGCCACCTCGGGCTTCGGGTCGGTCTGTTTGACGTCCGCCATGGTGTACTCCACCGCCGGGTTGACGATCTCGGTGAGCGGCTTCGGGTAGACGCCCAGCCCGATCAGCAGCGCGATCAGCGGGGCGACGACGAGCAGTTCGCGTGCCCGCAGGTCCGGCATGCCGCCGACCCCGTCCCTGACCGGGCCGGTCATGGTGCGCTGGTACAGGACCAGCGTGTACAGGGCGGCCAGCACGATGCCGAGCGTGGCGATGACGCCGATGACCGGGTACCGGGCGAACGTGCCGACGATGACAAGGAATTCGCTGACGAACGGGGCGAGCCCGGGCAGCGACAGGGTGGCGAGGCCGCCGATCAGGAAGGTGCCGGCCAGGACCGGGGCGACCTTCTGCACGCCGCCGTAGTCGGCGATGAGCCGCGAGCCGCGCCGGGAGATCAGGAACCCGGCGACGAGCATCAGGGCCGCGGTGGACAGGCCGTGGTTGACCATGTAAAGCGTCGCGCCCGACTGCCCCTGCGAGGTCATCGCGAAGATGCCCAGGATGATGAACCCGAAGTGCGAGATCGACGCGTACGCGACCAGCCGCTTGATGTCGCGCTGCCCGACGGCGACGAGCGCGCCGTACACGATGCTGACCAGGGCCAGGACGAGGACCACCGGGGTGGCCCACTTGCTGGCGTCGGGGAACAGGCCGAGGCAGAAGCGGAGCATCGCGAAGGTGCCGACCTTGTCGACGACCGCGGTGATCAGCACGGCGACCGGGGCGGTGGCCTCGCCCATCGCGTTCGGCAGCCAGGTGTGCAGCGGCCACAGCGGGGCCTTGACCGCGAAGGCGAAGAAGAAGCCGAGGAAGAGGAGCCGCTCGGTGGTGGCCGACATGTCCAGGGTGCCGGCGGCGCGGGCGGCGGTGATCTCCTGGAGGGAGAAGTTCCCGGCGACCACGTACAGCCCGATGACCGCGGCCAGCATGATCAGGCCGCCGGCCAGGTTGTAGAGGAGGAACTTGACCGCCGCGTACGAGCGCTGCGCGGCCGCGTTCTCGTCCGAGCCCGCATGGGCCCGGTCTCCGAAGCCACCGATGAGGAAGTACATCGGGATGAGCATGGCCTCGAAGAAGATGTAGAAGAGGAAGACGTCGGTGGCCTCGAACGAGATGATCACCATCGCCTCGACCATCAGGATCAGGGCGAAGAAGCCCTGCGTCGGCCGCCAGCGCGAGGAGTGGGTCTCCAGGGGGTCCGCGTCGTGCCAGCCGGCCGCGATGACGAACGGCACCAGCAGCGCCGTCAGCCCGATCAGCGCCACCCCGATGCCGTCGACTCCGAGCTGGTAGCGGACGCCGAAGTCGGCGATCCAGGCGTGGGACTCGGTGAGCTGGTAGCGGTCGCCGTTCGGGTCGAAGCGGACGGCGACGAGCACGGCCAGGGCCAGGGTGGCCAGCGAGAAGAGCAGGGCGAGCCATTTGGCGGCGGTCCGGCGGGCGGCCGGGACGGCCGCCGTGAGGACCGCTCCGACCGCGGGGACCGCGGCCGTCACCGTCAACAGGGGAAGGGACATCTCACACCGCCCTCATCAGCAGGGTCGCGGCGATGAGGATCGCCGTGCCCCCGAACATCGAGACCGCGTAGCTGCGGGCGTAGCCGTTCTGCAGCTTGCGCAGGCGGCCCGACAGGCCGCCGACCGAGGCGGCCGTCCCGTTGACCACGCCGTCGACCAGGCTGTGGTCGACGTAGACGAGCGAGCGGGTCAGGTGCTCGCCGCCGCGCACCAGCACGACGTGGTTGAAGTCGTCCTGGAGGAGGTCCCGGCGGGCGGCCCGGGTGAGCAGGCTGCCGCGCGGGGCGGTGACCGGGACCGGCCGGCGGCCGTACATCGCCCAGGCGGTCCCGACGCCGATGACGAGGCAGGCCATCGTCGCGAGGGTCACCGTGAGGGCGCTGACCGGCGGGTGTCCGTGCTCGTACCCGGTGACGGGCTCCAGCCAGTTCAGGAAGCGGTCGCCGATCACGAAGAACGCGCCCGCGAAGACCGATCCGAAGGCCAGCAGGACCATCGGGGCGGTCATGGACTTCGGGGACTCGTGCGGGTGCGGGAGTTCCCCGGCGTGGTGCTCGGCCCCGGGCTCGACGCCCGGCACGGAGTCGGCGTCGGGCGCCGGCTGCCAGCGCTTCTCCCCGAAGAAGGTCATCAGCATGACCCGGGTCATGTAGAAGGCGGTGATGGCCGCGCCGAGCAGGGCCACCGAGCCGAGGATCCAGCCCTCGGTGCCGCCCTTCGCGAAGGCCGCCTCGATGATCTTATCCTTGGAGAAGAAGCCGGACAGGCCGGGGAAGCCGATGATGGCGAGGTAGCCGAGCCCGAACGTGACGAACGTGACCGGCATGTACCGGCGCAGGCCGCCGTACTTGCGCATGTCGACCTCGTCGTTCATCCCGTGCATCACGGAACCGGCGCCGAGGAAGAGGCCCGCCTTGAAGAAGCCGTGCGTGACCAGGTGCATGATCGCGAACACGTAGCCGATCGGGCCGAGGCCCGCGGCGAGGATCATGTAGCCGATCTGCGACATCGTCGACCCGGCGAGGGCCTTCTTGATGTCGTCCTTCGCACAACCGACGATCGCACCGAAGAGCAGCGTGACCGCGCCGACGATGGTGACGACGAGCTGTGCGTCCGGCGCCCCGTTGAAGATCGCCGCGGAGCGGACGATCAAGTAGACGCCGGCGGTGACCATCGTCGCCGCGTGGATGAGGGCCGAGACCGGGGTCGGGCCCTCCATCGCGTCACCGAGCCAGGACTGCAGCGGTACCTGCGCCGACTTGCCGCAGGCGGCGAGCAGCAGCATCAGGCCGATCGCCGTCAGCGTCCCCTCGGAGGCCCCGTCCGCGGAGGCGAACACCGGCCCGAACGCGAACGTCCCGAACGTGGTGAACATCAGCATGATCGCAATGGACAGGCCGATGTCGCCGACCCGGTTGACCAGGAAGGCCTTCTTCGCGGCGGTCGCCGCGCTGGGCTTGTGCTGCCAGAAGCCGATGAGGAGGTACGAGGCGAGGCCCACGCCCTCCCAGCCGACGTACAGCAGCAGGTAGTTGTCGGCGAGGACCAGCAACAGCATCGCCGCGAGGAACAGGTTGAGGTAGCCGAAGAAGCGGCGGCGGCGTTCGTCGTGCTCCATGTACCCGATCGAGTACACGTGAATGAGCGTGCCCACACCGGTGATGAGCAGGACGAACGTCATCGACAGCTGGTCCAGCCGGAACGCGACGTCGGCCTGGAAGCCCTCCACCGGGATCCAGCTGTACAGGAACTGCCGCAGGGTCCGCTCGTCGGCCGGCCGCCCCAGCATGTCGGCGAACAGGACGGCGCCGACACCGAAGGAGACCGCCGCGAGCACGGTGCCGAGCCAGTGCCCGGTCTTGTCGAGGCGCCGCCCGCCGCACAGCAGCACCGCCGCACCGAGCAGGGGCGCCGCCACGAGCAGCGCGATCAGATTGTCCACTGTGTACGCCCCTTACAGCTTCATCAGGCTGGCGTCGTCGACCGAGGCCGAGTGGCGGGTGCGGAAGAGCGACACGATGATCGCGAGGCCCACCACGACCTCCGCGGCGGCGACGACCATAGTGAAGAACGCGATGATCTGGCCGTCGAGGTTGCCGTGCATCCGCGAGAAGGCGACGAACGCGAGGTTGCAGGCGTTGAGCATCAGCTCGACGCACATGAACAGCACGACCGCGTTCCTGCGGATCAGCACTCCCGCGGCCCCGATGGTGAACAGCAGGGCCGCGAGGTACAGGTAGTTGACCGGGTTCACTTCGGGGCCTCCTCACGGCCGAGCCGCTCCGCCGCGCGCTGCTCCAGCGCCTTCAGGTCCGACAGGGCCTCGTCGGAGACGTCCCGGACCTGCCCGCGGGCCCGGAGCGTCTTGCTGACCGTCAGCTCGGACGGGGTACCGTCCGGCAGCAGGCCCGCGACGTCCACCGCGTTGTGCCGGGCGTAGACGCCGGGCGCGGGCAACGGCGGGAGCTGGACGCCCTCGCGGACGCGCCGCTCGGACAGCTCGCGCTGGGTGGCGGCCCGTTCGGTGCGCTCGCGGTGGGTGAGCACCATCGCGCCGACGGCCGCGGTGATCAGCAGCGCGCCGGTGATCTCGAAGGCGAACACGTACCGGGTGAAGATCAGCGCGGCCAGGCCCTCGACGTGCCCGGCCGAGTTGACCCGGCCGAGCCCGTTCCAGTGGTTCAGCGAGGCGTTGGCGATACCGGCGATCAGCAGGACGCCGAAGCCGAGCCCGCACAGCACGGCCAGCCAGCGCTGCCCCTTGATGGTCTCCTTCAGCGAGTCCGCGGCGGTGACGCCGACCAGCATGACCACGAAGAGGAAGAGCATCATGATCGCGCCGGTGTAGACGATGACCTGGACCACGCCCAGGAAGTACGCCCCGTTGGCGAGGTAGAACACCGCCAGGACGATCATCGTCCCGGCCAGGCTCAGCGCACTGTGCACGGCCTTCTTCATCAGGATCGTCGCCAGCGCGCCGATCACGGCGACCGTGCCGAGGATCCAGAACTGCACGGCCTCACCGGCCGAGGTGACCGAGGCCGCACCCGCGGCGAGCGCGCTCACGCCCCCGCCCCCTCGGCCGGGCCGCCGTGGGCGGCCTTCTCCTTCGGGACCTCGCCCTTGGACACCGCGACCTGCCGCTCCGTGCCGGGCGCCGCCCCCGTGACCAGACCGCGGTAGTAGTCCTGCTCGTCCGTACCCGGGTACATCGCGTGCGGCGCCTCGACCATGCCCTCGGTCAGCCCCGCGAGCAGCTGCTCCTTGGTGTAGATGAGGGACTCGCGGCTGGCGTCGGCCAGCTCGAACTCGTTCGTCATCGTCAGCGCCCGCGTCGGGCACGCCTCGATGCACAGCCCGCACAGGATGCAGCGGGCGTAGTTGATCTGGTAGACGCGGCCGTACCGCTCGCCCGGGGAGTAGCGCTCCTCCTCGGTGTTGTCCGCGCCCTCCACGTAGATGGCGTCCGCGGGGCAGGCCCAGGCGCACAGCTCGCACCCGATGCACTTCTCCAGACCGTCCGGGTGCCGGTTGAGCTGGTGCCGTCCGTGGAAGCGCGGGGCGGTGGTCTTCTGCTGCTCCGGGTACTGCTCGGTGAGGCGCTTCTTGAACATGGCCTTGAAGGTCACGCCGAAGCCGGCCACCGGGTTCTGCCACTTCTCGTCAGACATTCTCAGCACCCTCCTCTCGGTCACTGTCAGAATTCGCCCCGCCACTGACGATCAGCTCCCGCCCCTGGCGGGGCCGCCTGCGCGGTACGGGTGCCAGCTGCTGGCCGGGCTTGGGGGGTACGGGGAATCCGCCCGCGAGCGGGTCGAAGGGCTCGGCCGCGGCGGCCGCGCCCGACCGCCGGTCCTCGGCCTTCTCCTTGCGGTCGCGCAGCACGTCGGCGACGAAGGACAGCAGCAGGATCACGAGGACCGCGCCGCCGACGTACAGGACGATCTGCGAGAAGTCGTAGGCCTCGTTGCGCAGCGCCCGGACGGTCGCCACCAGCATCAGCCACAGGACGGAGACCGGGATGAGGACCTTCCAGCCGAGCTTCATCAACTGGTCGTAGCGGACGCGGGGCAGGGTGCCGCGCAGCCAGATGAAGAAGAACAGCAGCAGCTGCACCTTGATGACGAACCACAGCAGCGGCCACCAGCCGTGGTTGGCGCCCTCCCAGAAGCTGCTGATCGGGTACGGGGCCCGCCAGCCACCGAGGAACAGGGTGACCGAGACCGCCGAGACGGTGACCATGTTGACGTACTCCGCCAGCATGAACATCGCGAACTTGATCGACGAGTACTCGGTGTTGAAGCCGCCGACGAGGTCGCCCTCGGACTCCGGCATGTCGAACGGGGCGCGGTTCGTCTCGCCGACCATCGTGACGACGTAGATGATGAACGACACCGGCAGCAGCACGATGAACCAGCGGTCCGCCTGCGCCTCCACGATCGCCGACGTCGACATCGACCCGGAGTAGAGGAAGACGGAGGCGAAGGCCGCGCCCATCGCGATCTCGTAGCTGATCATCTGGGCGCAGGAGCGCAGGCCCCCGAGCAGCGGGTACGTGGAGCCGGACGACCAGCCGGCCAGCACGATGCCGTAGATGCCGACCGAGGCCACCGCGAGGACGTACAGCATCGCGATGGGCAGGTCGGTCAGCTGCATCGTGGTGCGCTGCCCGAAGATCGAGACCTCGTCGCCTGGGGGACCGAAGGGGATCACCGCGATCGCCATGAACGCGGGTACCGCCGCGACGATCGGCGCCAGCACGTAGACGACCTTGTCGGCGCGCTTGACGATGACGTCTTCCTTGAGCATCAGCTTCACGCCGTCGGCGAGCGACTGGAGCATGCCCCAGGGGCCGTGCCGGTTGGGGCCGATGCGCAGCTGCATCCAGGCGACGACCTTGCGCTCCCACACGATGGAGAACAGCACGGTCACCATCAGGAAGGCGAAGCAGAACACCGCCTTGACGACGATGAGCCACCAGGGGTCCCGGCCGAACACGGACAGGTCCTCGGCAGCGAGCTGTACCGCGTTCACGCGCCCACCTCCGCAGTGGTGCCGCCTGCGCCGGCCGGGGTCGCCGGGCCGATCCGTACGAGGGTGCCCGGCAGGGCGCCGGTGTCGGCGCGCACGCCCGAGCCGGTGGAGTTCAGCGGCAGCCAGACCACCCGGTCGGGCATCTGCGTGATCCGCAGCGGGAGTTCCACGGTGCCGGACGGGCCGGTCACCGCGAGGACGTCGCCGTCCTTGACGCCGGTCTCGGTGGCGGTGGCGGCCGACAGCCGGGCCGCGGCCTCGTGCCGGGTGCCCGCCAGGGCCTCGTCGCCCTCCTGCAGCAGGCCCCGGTCGAGGAGCAGCCGGTGGCCGGCGAGGACCGCCTCGCCCGCGCCGGGGCGGGGCGTCGGCCCGGCCGGCGCCGGGTGCGCCGAGGCCCGTTCCCCGGTCCACGGCCCGAGCCGGTCGATCTCCCGGCGGACGGCGTGCACGTCGGGCAGGGCGAGCGGCCGGTCGGCGGCGTCGGCGAGCATGTGCAGCACGCGGGCGTCGGCCGGGGCGAGCGGGCGGGTCATCTGGTCGGGCTTGAGGGCGGCCTCGAACGGGCGGACCCGGCCCTCCCAGTTGATGAACGTGCCGGCCTTCTCCGCGACGGCGGCGACCGGGAAGACCACGTCCGCGTACTCGGTGACCTCGCCGGGCCGCAGTTCGAGGCTGACCGTGAAGGCCTCCTGCAGGGCGGTCCGCGCCAGCCCCGGGTCGGGCAGGTCGGCGACCTCGACGCCCGCGACGACCAGGGCGGTCAGCTCGCGGCGGGCCGCGGCCCCGACGATCTGGCCGGTGTCGCGGCCGTAGCGGTGCGGGAGTTCGTCCAGGCCCCAGGCGGCCGCGACCTCCTCGCGGGCCCGCGGGTCGGTGGCCGGGCGGCCGCCGGGCAGCAACGCCGGCAGCGCACCCGCCTCGATCGCGGCCCGCTCGCCGGCCCGGCGGGGGATCCACACCAGCCGGGCACCGGTCGCGGCGGCCGCCCGGACCGCGGCGGTCAGCCCGCCGGGCGCCCCGGCCAGGCGCTCCCCGACGACGATGACGGCGCCGGGCTCGCGCAGCGCGGCGGCGGCCGCCTCGCCGGACTCCTCCAGGCCGGTCCGCGAGACCAGCGCGTCGAGCCACTCCGGCTCGGTACCGGGGGCCGCGGGCAGCAGCGTGCCGCCCGCCTTGGCGAGGCCGCGGGTGGCGAACGGGGCGAGGGCGAAGGTCCGCTGCTTCCGTTTGCGGTGGGCCTTGCGGAGCCTCAGGAAGACGCCGGGGGCCTCCTCCTCCGCCTCGATGCCGAGGAGGAGCACGGCGGGCGCCGCCTCCAGGCCGGCGTACGAGAGCCCCTGCCCGGAGAGGTCCACCCCGTGTCCGGCGACCTCGGAGGCCAGGAAATCGGCCTCCTCCGCGCTGTGTACCCGGGCCCGGAAGTCGATGTCGTTGGTGTCCAGCACCACCCGCGCGAACTTGGCGTACGCGTAGGCGTCCTCGACGGTGAGCCGCCCGCCGGTGAGCACGCCGGCCCGGCCGCGCGCTGCGGCGAGCCCGACGGCCGCCGCCTCCAGCGCCTCGGGCCAGCTCGCCGGCTCCAGGACGCCCGCGGCGCTCCTGACCAGCGGGGTGGTCAGCCGGTCCGGGCGCTGCGCGTACCGGAAGGCGAACCGGCCCTTGTCGCAGATCCACTCCTCGTTGACCTCGGGGTCCTCGGCGGCCATCCGCCGCAGCACCTTGCCGCGCCGGTGGTCGGTACGGGTCGCGCAGCCGCCCGCGCAGTGCTCGCACACGCTCGGGGAGGAGACGAGGTCGAAGGGCCGGGAGCGGAACCGGTACGCGGCCGAGGTGAGGGCGCCGACCGGGCAGATCTGGATGGTGTTGCCGGAGAAGTACGACTCGAAGGGGTCGCCCTCGCCGGTGCCGACCTGCTGGAGCGCCCCGCGCTCCAGGAGTTCGATCATCGGGTCACCGGCGACCTGGTTGGAGAAGCGGGTGCAGCGGGCGCACAGCACGCACCGCTCGCGGTCCAGCAGCACCTGCGTGGAGATCGGGACCGGCTTCTCGTAGGTGCGCTTCTTCCCCTCGAAGCGGGAGTCGGCGTTGCCGTGGGACATCGCCTGGTTCTGCAGCGGGCACTCGCCGCCCTTGTCGCAGACCGGGCAGTCCAGCGGGTGGTTGATGAGCAGCAGTTCCATCACCCCGCGCTGGGCCTTCTCGGCGACGGGGGAACTGAGCTGCGTCCGGACGACCATGCCGTCGGTGCAGGTGATGGTGCAGGAGGCCATCGGCTTGCGCTGGCCCTCGACCTCGACGATGCACTGCCGGCAGGCGCCGACCGGGTCGAGGAGGGGGTGGTCGCAGAACCGGGGGATCTCGATGCCGATCTGCTCGGCGGCCCGGATGACCAGGGTTCCCTTGGGCACCGACAGTTCGACTCCGTCGATGGTGAGGGAAACCGTGTCCTCCGGCGGCACCGCGGCCGCTCCGCCACCGCTGGGGGCGTTCGTGGCGACGGTCATGCGTTCACCTCCCTGTCGGCCCAGAGGGTCGACTTCCTGGGGTCGAAGGGGCAGCCCTTGCCCGTGATGTGCTGCTCGTACTCCTCGCGGAAGTACTTCAGCGAGGAGAAGATCGGGCTGGCGGCGCCGTCACCGAGCGCGCAGAATGACTTGCCGTTGATGTTGTCGGCGATGTCGTTCAGCTTGTCGAGGTCGGACAGGACGCCCTTGCCGGCCTCGATGTCGCGGAGCAGCTGGACCAGCCAGTACGTGCCCTCGCGGCACGGGGTGCACTTGCCGCAGGACTCGTGCGCGTAGAACTCGGTCCACCGGGTCACCGCGCGCACCACGCAGGTCGTCTCGTCGAAGCACTGCAGCGCCTTGGTGCCGAGCATCGACCCGGCCGCGCCGACGCCCTCGTAGTCGAGGGGCACGTCCAGGTGCTCGGCGGTGAACATGGGGGTGGAGGAGCCGCCCGGGGTCCAGAACTTCAGCCGGTGGCCGGCGCGCATCCCGCCGCTCATGTCGAGGAGCTGGCGCAGGGTGATGCCGAGCGGGGCCTCGTACTGGCCGGGAGCGGCGACGTGCCCGGAGAGCGAGTACAGGGTGAAGCCGGGGGACTTCTCGGTCCCCATCGCCTTGAACCAGTCCTTGCCCTTGCCCAGGATCGCGGGAACCGACGCGATGGACTCGACGTTGTTGACGACAGTGGGGCACGCGTAGAGCCCCTCGACGGCAGGGAAGGGGGGACGCAGCCGGGGCTGACCGCGCCGGCCTTCGAGGGAGTCGAGGAGGGCCGTCTCCTCGCCGCAGATGTACGCGCCCGCTCCCGCGTGCACCGTGATGTCGAGCTTCATCCCGCTCCCGAGGACGTCGTCCCCGAGGTAGCCGGCCTCGTACGCCTCGCGCACCGCCCCGTGCAGGCGCCGCAGGACCGGCACGACCTCACCGCGCAGGTAGATGAAGGCGTGTTCCGACCGGATCGCGTAGCAGGCGATGACCATTCCCTCGATGAGGGAGTGCGGGTTGGCGAAGAGAAGGGGGATGTCCTTGCAGGTTCCCGGCTCCGACTCGTCCGCGTTCACGACGAGGTAGTGCGGCTTTCCGTCGCCCTGCGGGATGAACTGCCATTTCATCCCCGTGGGGAAGCCCGCGCCGCCGCGTCCGCGCAGACCGGAGTCCTTCACGTACGCGATGACCTCGTCCGGGGTCATGGTGAGGGCCTTGCGCAGGCCCTCGTAGCCCTCGTGGCGCCGGTAGGTCTCCAGCGTCCACGACTGCGGTTCGTCCCAGAACGCCGACAGCACGGGGGCCAGCAGCTTCTCCGGACTGGTGCCGTTCTCGTGCATCGCAGTGGTCACCGTCATCACTCCCCCTCCTCGCCGGCCGCCTCGCCGCGCGGGTGCACGACCTTGCCGTGGTGCGGAGCCTCGCCTCGCGCGATGCGCAGCCCGATCAAGGAGGCGGGGCCGGCGCCGCCGCTCGCCTCGACGGCGCCGGGCCGTTCGTCGGGGAAGCCGGCCAGGATCCGGGCGGTCTCCTTGTACGTGCACAGGGGCGCGCCCCGGGTCGGTTCGACGGGGCGGCCGGCGCGGAGGTCGTCGACGAGGGCCTTGGCGGACTCGGGGGTCTGGTTGTCGAAGAACTCCCAGTTGACCATCACGACGGGGGCGTAGTCGCAGGCGGCGTTGCACTCGATGTGTTCGAGGGTGACCTTGCCGTCGTCGGTGGTCTCGTTGTTGCCGATCCCGAGGTGGTCCTTGAGCTCCTCGAAGATGGCGTCGCCGCCCATGACGGCGCACAGCGTGTTGGTGCAGACGCCGACCTGGTAGTCGCCGGAGGGCCGGCGCCGGTACATCGTGTAGAAGGTGGCGACGGCGGTGACCTCGGCGGTGGTCAGACCGAGCGTCTCGGCGCAGAACCGGATGCCGGTGGGCGAGACGTGGCCCTCCTCGGACTGGGTGAGGTGCAGCAGCGGCAGGAGGGCGGAGCGGCTGTCGGGGTAGCGGGCGATGACGTCCGCGGCGTCGGCCGCCAGCCGCGCGCGGACCTCCGCCGGATAGTCGGGGGCGGGCAGCCGGGGCATGCCCAGGCTCACCTCTCGACGGGCGGGATTGGCTGTCATCGGTCGACGCCTCCCATCACGGGGTCGATGGAGGCGACGGCGACGATGACGTCGGCGACCTGGCCGCCCTCGCACATCGCGGCCATGGCCTGCAGGTTGGTGAAGGACGGGTCGCGGAAGTGGACCCGGTAGGGGCGGGTGCCGCCGTCGGAGACGACGTGGACGCCGAGTTCGCCCTTGGGGGACTCGACGGCCGCGTAGGCCTGCCCGGCCGGCACCCGGAAGCCTTCGGTCACCAGCTTGAAGTGGTGGATGAGGGCCTCCATGGAGGTGCCCATGATGTTCTTGATGTGGTCGAGCGAGTTGCCGAGCCCGTCGGGGCCCATCGCGAGCTGCGCCGGCCAGGCGATCTTCTTGTCGGCGACCATGACGGGGCCGGGCTCCAGCCGGTCCAGGCACTGCTCGACGATCCGCAGGGACTGGCGCATCTCCTCCAGGCGGATCAGGAACCGCCCGTACGAGTCGCAGGTGTCGGTGGTCGGCACGTCGAACTCGTAGGTCTCGTAGCCGCAGTACGGGTCCGCCTTGCGCAGGTCGTGCGGCAGGCCGGCGGAGCGCAGGATGGGGCCGGTGGCGCCGAGGGCCATGCAGCCGGTGAGGTCGAGGTAGCCGACGTCCTGCATGCGGGCCTTGAAGATGGGGTTGCCGGTGGCCAGCTTGTCGTACTCGGGCAGGTTCCTCTTCATGGTCTTGAGGAAGTCGCGCAGCTGGTCCACGGCGCCGGGGGGCAGGTCCTGGGCGAGGCCGCCGGGGCGGATGAACGCGTGGTTCATGCGCAGGCCGGTGATCAGCTCGTAGATGTCGAGGATCAGCTCGCGGTCCCGGAAGCCGTAGATCATGATCGTGGTGGCGCCGAGTTCCATGCCGCCGGTGGCGATGCACACCAGGTGGGAGGAGAGCCGGTTGAGCTCCATCAGCAGGACGCGCAGGACGGTGGCGCGGTCGGGGACCTGGTCGGTGATGCCGAGCAGCTTCTCGACGCCGAGGCAGTACGCCGTCTCGTTGAAGAACGGCGTGAGGTAGTCCATGCGCGTGACGAAGGTGGTGCCCTGCGTCCAGTTCCGGAATTCGAGGTTCTTCTCGATGCCGGTGTGGAGGTAGCCGATGCCGCAGCGGGCCTCGGTGACCGTCTCGCCGTCAATCTCCAGGATGAGGCGGAGCACTCCGTGGGTGGAAGGGTGCTGAGGACCCATGTTGACGACGATGCGCTCGTCGTCCGCCTTGGCCGCGGACTGGACGATCTCGTCCCAGTCGCCGCCGGTGACCGTGTAGACGGTGCCCTCGGTGGTCTCGCGGGCGACGGAGAGCGGCGTCCCGGAAGGACTCGTCGAGGAGCGGTGGCCGGGCGACGGGTGGGCGTGGTTCGAGGTGTGGGACATCAGCTGTACGACCTCCGCTGGTCGGGAGCCGGGATCTGGGCGCCCTTGTACTCGACGGGAATGCCGCCGAGCGGGTAGTCCTTGCGCTGCGGGAAGCCCTGCCAGTCGTCCGGCATCATGATCCGGGTGAGGGCCGGGTGCCCGTCGAAGACCAGGCCGAAGAAGTCGTACGTCTCGCGCTCGTGCCAGTCGTTGGTCGGGTAGACGGGGACGAGCGAGGGGACGTGAGGGTCGCCGTCCGGGGCGGACACCTCCAGGCGCACGGTCCGGCCGTGGGTGATCGAGCGCAGGTGGTAGACGGCGTGCAGCTCGCGGCCCCGGTCCTCGGGGTAGTGGACGCCGCTGACGCCGGTGCACAGTTCGAAGCGCAGGGCGGGGTCGTCGCGGAGGGTGGACGCCACCCGTACGAGGTGCTCGCGGGCGACGTGGAAGGTGAGCTCGCCGCGGTCGACGACCGTCTTCTCGATGGCGTTGGCGGGGAGCAGGTCCTGTTCCTCCAGGGCCCCTTCGAGCTCGTCGGCCACCTCGTCGAAGTAGGAGCCGTACGGGCGGCTGCTCGGGCCGGGCAGGGCGACGGTGCGGACGAGGCCGCCGTAGCCGCTGGTGTCCCCGCCGCCCCGGGCGCCGAACATGCCCTTGCGGACGCCGATCACCTCGGGGCCGGTCGCGGACTCCCGCGGGGCGGGAACGTTGTTCCCGTTGCCGCTGCCGTTCCCGTTGCCGTGGTCTGGGGTGGTCTCGCTCACCGGAGCAGCCCCTTCATCTCGATGGTGGGGAGCGCCTTGAGGGCCGCGGCCTCGGCCTCGCGGGCCGCCTCTTCCCGGTTCACCCCGAGCTTGGAGGTCTGGATCTTGTGGTGGAGCTTGAGGATCGCGTCCACCAGCATCTCGGGGCGGGGCGGGCAACCGGGCAGGTAGATGTCCACCGGGACGATGTGGTCGACGCCCTGGACGATCGCGTAGTTGTTGAACATTCCGCCCGAAGATGCACAAACCCCCATGGAGATGACCCATTTGGGAGCGGGCATCTGGTCGTACACCTGCCGCAGCACCGGCGCCATCTTCTGACTGACCCGGCCGGCCACGATCATGAGGTCAGCCTGGCGCGGGGAGCCGCGGAAGACCTCCATGCCGAAGCGGGCCAGGTCGTACCGGCCCGCACCAGTGGTCATCATCTCGATGGCGCAGCAGGCCAGGCCGAAGGTGGCCGGGAAGACGGACGCCTTGCGCACCCAGCCCGCGGCCTGTTCGACGGTGGTCAGCAGGAAGCCGCTCGGCAGCTTTTCTTCCAGTCCCATGGGAATTCAGTCCCTCAGTCCCATTCCAGGCCGCCGCGGCGCCAGACGTAGGCGTAGGCGACGAAGACGGTGAGCACGAAGAGCAGCATCTCGACGAGCCCGAAGAGCCCCAGGGCGTCGAAGGTGACGGCCCAGGGGTAGAGGAAGACAACCTCGATGTCGAAGACGATGAAGAGCATCGCCGTCAGGTAGTACTTGATGGGGAAGCGGCCACCGCCGGCCGGCGTGGGGGTCGGCTCGATACCGCACTCGTACGCTTCGAGCTTCGCCCGGTTGTACCGCTTCGGGCCGATCAGCGTGGCCATGACCACGGAGAAGATCGCAAACCCTGCGCCTAGGGCGCCGAGCACGAGGATGGGCGTGTAGGCATTCACGCTCCTCGCTCCTTCCAGTCGTCCTTGACCGTTGGACCGCTGCGCCGGTGCCACTGCCCCGCCCCGCGAAGATCACGCTTCTGATCGCGCGCTTGCATGTGAGGCAGTTCACAAGCCGGGCTGGTGCGCATCCTATGCCCGTCGATCTGTGATCTGCGACACGGGTGACAACACCGAGTTTGTGATCTCCACCACCCGGCGAACGATCATGAAGTCCAATGAGTAGTGATCTTCATACGCAAGGCATCCACTTGATCACCAAACGTGACATCCCCACCTGTTACCGCAGGTAGAACGGGTCGCGCCCTATCAAACGATGAGGGGCGCAGGCAAATTTGGCTTAATTCCGATGTCCATGGTAAAGCGATCAGCGTCGCCCGGTCGGGGGAGTCGCGGGGACGCAAGTGGACACGTGCATCCGTTCACGATCCCCACCGCCCCCTGAAGGGGCTGTCGGGCCGACCCGCCGACGATCTTCCCGACGCGCAGCCGGCCGCCCCGACCGTCTCGCCGACGATCTCCCGGCCGACCCGCCGACGATCTCCCGGCGATCCCGCGGTCGATCTCCCAGCCACCCTCCGACGGTTTCCCGGTCACTCCCGCGACCGCCCCGCGGGGCGCTTCGGACGCGACTCGCTCACGACACGATCACGGACCGGCCACGAGGGCCCCGCGACGAGACTCTCCTGTGACCTGCGCCACTCTGAACCGACCCCTCCGAAACGGGCCTTGGCCAACTGCCCGCGGGGATGGTAGGCGCGGGACCAAATAGGACTTATTGCGGAAACCCCATGATCACAGCCTTGTGAGGGGGTGTCCGATTCGCCCGTTACGGCGTCAATAAAAGTCGCGCCACGCCCGGTTGCCGCACTTCTCGCACAACTGTGGCGCAGACCACGTTTCTTGAAGCGGACCGCACCCCCCTGATAGCGGTTGTCCTCATGTCCCACACCGCTCACATACCCAGCCACCGGAAGCCCCGTCGCAGCGCCTCGAAGCTCGCGGTACGCGCCGGAGTTGCCGGTGGCGTTCTCAGCACCCTGGCGATGGCCGGCACGGCGAGCGCGTCCCCCGCCGCCGAGCCCGTGACCGAGACCCTCGAAATGCCGGTCCTCAACGTGGACCTGGCCTCCGAGGTCTCCTCCGCCGTCACCACCGCCGCGGAGAACACCCGCGCGGCCGCCGTCGAAGGCGAGCTCCAGGCCGAGGAGGAGAGCGCCCGTAGCGGCGCCGCCACCGAGGCGAAGCAGGCCAAGGAAGCCGCCGAGAAGAAGGCGAAGCAGGAGGCGGACCGCAAGGCAGAGGCCGAGCGCGCCACCCGCAACGCCGAGCGCTCCGCGCTGAAGACGGCCTCCGCCGCGTCCTCTTCCGCGGGACAGGGTGTCGGGACCGTCACCGCGCCGTCGACCGGCTCCGCGGCCGCCATCATCAACTTCGCCCGCGCGCAGGTCGGCAAGGCCTACGTCATGGGCGCCACCGGCCCCTCCGCGTACGACTGCTCCGGCCTGGTCCAGGCCGCGTACCGCCAGGCCGGCATCTCCCTGCCGCGCACCTCGCAGTCGCAGTCCTCGTACGGCACCTCGGTCTCCCTGAGCGCCCTGCAGCCGGGCGACATCCTGTACTGGGGCTCCAAGGGCAGCGCCTACCACGTCGCGATCTACGTCGGCGGCGGCAAGTTCGTCGGCGCGCAGAACCCCAGCACCGGCATCGTCGAGCGCAACCTGAGCTACGACCGGCCGACGGGCGCCGTCCGCGTCCTCTGAGCCCCTCAAGGCACCCCGTACGGCCCGAGGGCCGGTACTCCCCCGCTCGGGGGCGGAGTACCGGCCCTCCGCCGTGCGCCCGCACGGCGGCCCGCACCGCCCGGGGCACGGCCCGCTCCGACGCAGCGCCCACCATCCCCGTGGGGGCGTGAACGCACCGCGGCCGTCGGAGCCGTACGAGGACCACGGCGGCAGCGCGGACGGCCGCCCCAATAGTGCCTACGGCCGCCCCGGCGGCGACGACGGTCCGGCCGACGCCACCGCCCTCCCGGCCGCCGCCGGGCTCTTCCCCCTAGCCGGCGGCGGCTGTCTGCTCAACACCGCCCGCCCCTGGGACGGACCCGGACATCCGCTCGTACCTCACCCTCCTGGGGCCGCGGCCCTGACGGTGCGGGCCCGGGGGCCGTGCTGACGGCCCGCTGCGTCCCCGCCGTCCCTCTGAGCCGGTACGCCGCCCCCGGAGCCCTCCAGCCCCGCTCAGGCGCCCGCCGGAGGCCCGTACGACGACGAAGCGGGCCGCGCCGGGGAGAACCCGGCACGGCCCGCCCGGGCCGCCTCCGACGACGGGACCCGCTGACGGCGGCGGGCTCCCTCACACGGCCCGGACGGCCGTGCGGGCCGTCACCGCTTGAGCGTGACGTACAGGTGCCTGGTGTCCGAGATGACGTACGCGCCCGTGTCAGGGTCGTTCGCGCCCGCGGTCGCCTGCACCGTCGTCCGTCCCTTGAGCAGCGGCGTGCCCACCTCGGGCATGTGGACGAACACCTCGCTCTTCCACGGCACCTTCTTGCCGGGCACGCAGTCCACCTCCGCGCGGATGAAGCCGAGGACGGTCTGCGGCTGCTCCTGCCTCGCCGAGCCGGTCACGTTCACCTTCACCGGCTTGGTGCAGGTCACCGTCCCGTTCAGGGTCGCCTTGCCGTCCTTCGTCAGCTTGCCCGCGGAGGCGACGGAAATGCCCAGGGCAACCGGCTTCGGCGGCGCCTGGCCGCCGCTGAGGCTGATGCTGCCGGTGAGCTCCGAGCGGTCGTCACAGTCCTGCGCGTACGAGGCCTTGAACTTCTCCACCGTGCGGCCGTCCGCGCCGAAGACCAGCTCCTGGATGGTGAAGGAGCCGGTGAGCGCGGCGCAGCCGCCGTGGTAGCCGTTCACGAAGAGGGCGGGCCGGTCCAGCGCCACGCCGGGCATCTCCGGGACCCGGACCGCGTCGGCGTAGCTGCCCACCGCGAGCGTCTGCCCGGCCGGCGCCGCGAAGTCGAGCGTCCAGTTGTCGCCCGGGCGGTTGACCGCGATCCGGAGCGTGCGGTGGTCGGCGGAGGCGGTGGCGTCGAAGGTGTCGCCGCTGTTGCTGTCGTACCAGCGGCCCCCGTCGCTCTCCCCGTTGCCCATGTCCCCGAGCCAGTTGAACGAGCCCGTCGGCACGGGTGCCGCCTGGGCCGCCCCCGCGCCGGCGAGGCCCGCCGTGAGCGGCAGCGCCAGAGCCGTCAGCGCGGGGGCCGTCCGGGCCGCCGCGCGCCGGGTGCGTGCGGGCATGCGGAACTTCACTGTGGATCCCCCCAGATGATCGACTCCGGCGAGTCTGCCAAGGTCACGTGCAGGAGGGCAACCGGCGCGCCCGGCAAGCCTGTTGAACGCGAGCGTCCGTTTTCAGGCCCGGGGGGCCACCTTCGAAAGGCCGTTGATGATGCGGTCCATCGCGTCGCCGCCCGCCGGGTCGGTGAGGTTGGCCAGCATCTTCAGCGTGAACCGCATCAGCACCGGGTGGGTCAGGCCGCGCTGCGTCGCGACCTTCATCACCTTCGGGTTGCCGATCAGCTTCACGAAGGCCCGACCCAGCGAGTAGTAGCCGCCGTAGGTCTCCTTGAGCACCTTCGGGTAGTTGTGCAGCGCCAGCTCCCGCTGCTGCCGCGTCGTCCGGGCGTTCGCCTGCACGATGACGTCGGCCGCGATCCGGCCCGACTCCATGGCGTACGCGATGCCCTCGCCGTTGAACGGGTTGACGAGCCCGCCCGCGTCGCCGACCAGCAGCAGGCCCTTGGTGTAGTGCGGCTGCCGGTTGAACGCCATCGGCAGGGCCGCACCGCGGATCGGCTGCGTCATGTTCTCGGGGGTGTAGCCCCAGTCCTCGGGCATGGACGCGCACCACGCCTTGAGGACCTCGCGCCAGTCCAGCTCGCGGAAGGCGGAGGAGGAGTTGAGGATGCCGAGGCCGACGTTGGACGTGCCGTCGCCCATGCCGAAGATCCAGCCGTAGCCGGGCAGCAGCCGGTCCTGGGGGCCGCGCCGGTCCCACAGCTCCAGCCAGGACTCCAGGTAGTCGTCGTCGTGCCGGGGCGAGGTGAAGTACGTGCGGACGGCCACGCCCATCGGGCGGTCCTCGCGCCGGTGCAGGCCCATCGCCAGGGACAGCCGGGAGGAGTTGCCGTCGGCGGCGACCACGAGCGGCGCGTGGAAGGTGACCGGCGTCTTCTCCTCGCCCAGCTTGGCGTGCACGCCCGTGATGTGCCCGGTGCGCGGGTCGCGGATCGGCTCGCCGACGTTGCAGCGCTCGTGCAGGCGGGCGCCGGCCTTCTGGGCCTGGCGGGCCAGGATCTCGTCGAAGTCGTCGCGCTTGCGGACGAGCCCGTAGTCCGGGAAGGAGGCGAGTTCCGGCCAGTCCAGCTGGAGCCGCTGACCGCCGCCGATGATCCGCAGGCCCTTGTTGCGCAGCCAGCCTGCCTCTTCGGAGATGTCGATGCCCATCGCGACCAGCTGCTTCGTGGCGCGCGGGGTCAGACCGTCACCGCAGACCTTCTCGCGCGGGAACGCCGTCTTCTCCAACAGCAGGACGTCCAGTCCGGCCTTGGCGAGGTAGTAGGCGGTGGTCGCGCCGGCGGGCCCGGCCCCGACGACGATCACATCCGCGGAGTGTTCGGAGAGGGGCTCGGTCACTGCGGGGTCTCCCGAAGGCTCGATAAGGGGTGCCCATGGGCACGGGACGTGTGCAGTCTATGCAGCGAGAGAGATCGCGAATCCGAAGGGTTACCTGATGACAAGCTCGCCGACCTCGCTGACCTCGCCGACCTCGCCTTCCCGGCCGCTCCCCGCCGTCCGGCTGCGCGTGCCGACCGACGAGGACGCGCACACCTGGCACGGGGTCTTCGCCGACCCGGACGTGATGGAGTTCCTCGGCGGGCCGGCCGAGCTGTCCGCGTACGAGGAGTTCACCGCCCGGCAGCGGATGCACGACGCGCAGCTCGGCTACTGCCTGTGGACGCTCCTGGACGAGGACGGCGAAGTCCTCGGCTTCACGGGCGCCCAGCCCTGGCCGGCGGAGAAGGCCTGGGGGCCGGTCGGCGAGATAGAGATCGGCTGGCGGCTGGCCCGGCACGCCTGGGGCAAGGGGTACGCGTACGCCGCCGCGCTGACCACCCTGGAGCGGGTCCGTGCCGCCGGGGTGCCCCGGGTCGTGGCGATGATCGACGACGCCAACGCCCGCTCGGTGGCGGTCGCCGAGCGACTCGGCATGACCCTGGAGGAGGTCTTCGCCCTCCCCGGCGGCACCCGCACCGGCCGCCGGTACGCCCTCGCCCTCTGACCGGCGCGGACGTCAGAAGACGGACAGGCCGGTCAGGGTCGTGAAGCGGTCGAGGGCGGCCACGCCCGCCACCGAGTTGCCCCGGCTGTCCAGGCCGGGGCTCCACACGGCGAGCGTGCAGCGGCCCGGGACGACGGCGACGATGCCGCCGCCCACCCCGCTCTTGCCGGGCAGCCCGACGCGGTAGGCGAAGTCGCCCGCCGCGTCGTACGTCCCGCAGGTCATCATCACCGCGTTGATCTGCTTGGCCTCGCTGCGGGTCAGCAGCCGGGTGCCGTCCGCCCGCAGCCCGTGCCGCGCCAGGAAGCGCGCGGCACGGGCCAGGTCGGCGCAGCTCATCTCGATGGAGCACTGCCAGAAGTAGTGGTCGAGCAGGGCGGGCACGGGGTTGGCGATGTTCCCGTACGAGGCCATGAAGTGGGCGAGGGCGGCGTTGCGGTCGCCGTGCTCGTGCTCGGAGGCGGCGACCTCGGCGTCGAAGCCGATGTCCGGGTTGCCGCTCTCCCGGCGCAGGAACTCCAGCATGCTGCTGCTCGCGTCGCCGGTCAGGGTCTGGAGCCGGTCGGTGACGACGAGGGCGCCCGCGTTGATGAACGGGTTGCGCGGGATGCCGTTCTCGTACTCCAACTGCACGAGGGAGTTGAACGGGTTGCCGGAGGGCTCCCGTCCCACCCGCTCCCACAGGCTGTCGCCGCCCTCGGCCAGCGCCAGGGCGAGCGCGAAGACCTTGGTGATGGACTGGGCGGAGAACGGCGTCCGCCAGTCCCCCACCCCGACGACGTTCCCGTCGAGGTCCGCCACGGCCATGCCGAACTGCGCCGGGTCCACCTCCGCCAGGGCGGGGATGTACTCGGCGGGGGTTCCGCTGCCCACCAGGTGCTTCACGTCGGCCGCGATCCGCTCCAGCAGCTCCGCGTAGTCCAGGGCCCCGGTGTCCACCGCCGCCGCCACCTCCGGCTAGGCCTTGACGCCGCGGTGCAGGGCGACGATGCCGCCGCTGAGGTTGCGCCAGGCGACCTCTGACCAGCCGGCCCGCTGCAGCAGCGCCGCCAGCTCGGGCTGCTCCGGCCACTCGCGGATCGACTCGGCGAGGTACACGTAGGCGTCGGGGTTGGAGGACACGGCGCGGGCCACCGGGGGCAGGGCGCGCATCAGGTACTCCGTGTAGACCGTGCGGAACGGCCCCCAGACGGGCTGGGAGAACTCGCAGATGACGACCTTGCCGCCGGGCTTGGTGACCCGGTGCAGCTCGCGCAGCGCGGCGTCGGTGTCCTGGACGTTGCGCAGCCCGAAGGAGATCGTCACGGTGTCGAAGACGTCGTCCTTGAAGGGCAGCCGCGTCGCGTCGCCGGCGGTCAGCGGGAGCCAGGAGTGGCGCCTCTTGCCCTCACGGAGCATGCCGAGGGAGAAGTCGCAGGGCACCACGTACGCACCGGTCGCGGCGAACGGCAGCGAGGAGGTCGCGGTCCCGGCGGCCAGGTCCAGCACCTTGTGCCCGGGGCGGGCGCCGACGGCCTTGGCGACTTCTTTGCGCCACAGGCGGGCCTGGCCGAGGGAGAGCACGTCGTTGGTGAGGTCGTAGTTCGCCGCCACACCGTCGAACATGGAGGCGACTTCGTGCGGCTGCTTGTCCAGGGAAGCGCGGGTCACTGGCGTGGGCCCCTCAGGTGCGTGGTTGGTTCCGGTCCGTGTGCGTACGGGCCCATCCTCTCAGGCCCGGCGGGGCGGCGGGGCGGCGGCTCCGCCCGGCCCACCCGGGGGACCGGCCCCGCCGTCCCGGGACCCCATCGGCGGAATGATCCATTCCGATTCGTTGTCGCGAGCGGCCCCAACCGAACTGGCCCCGAGGACAGTTATGCGCCACGCGGCTGAAGGGGTTAACTGTGCGGGCGCGGCCCGGTGACGGTCACCACCCGCCGGCTCCGGACCGTCCGGTGGCCGGATCTTGAGGGGGCCGCCCCGAGCAAAGGGCTTCACCATGCCGGCAGGTCGTTCCACCGGTCGCTCCACGAGCCGGTCCGCGAGCCGCACCACCACCGGCCGCGGCACCGCGCGCCGCACCACCGCGGCCCCCGCCGCCGCGGCCGACGCGCCCCGCGGACCGCGCGCCCGCCGACGGGCGGAGCGGCGCCGGCGGCTGCGCCGCACCCTCCTCGCATCGGCCACCGCCGTCGCCGCCGTCGCCGCCCTCTGGACGGCCTGGCCCGAGCAGGAGACGCAAACCGTCGCGGACCGCCGGACCGCCGCCCCGCGCCCCTCCGAGGAAGCCGGACGGGCCTCGCGGTCGGCCGGCGGCGCCCACGGCTCTCCCGTCCCCGGCAAGCCCTCCGCCCCCTCCGCCTCCCCCTCCCCGAAGCAGTCCCCGAGCTCCAAGGCCCCCGTCCCGGCCGCCGGGACGGGCGTGTTCACGGCGTCCACCCGGTCCGGTCAGCCGCAGGGCAAGGGGACCGCGCGGCGCTGGCGCGTCGAGGTCGAGCAGGGCAGCGGCGTCGACCCGAACACCGCCGCCCAGACCGTCGAGACCATCCTCGGCGACCCCCGCGGCTGGATAGCCGACCCGACGTACGGCTTCCAACTCGTCGGCGCCGGCAGCCCCGTGGACTTCACCGTGAAGATCGCCACCCCCACCACCACCGACAAGCTGTGCGAGGTGGTCACCCCCGAGCTCGTCGGCGAGACCAACTGCCGCGCGGGACACGACGTCGTCGTCAACCTCAAGCGCTGGCAGGAGGGATCACCGCAGTTCAAGGGCCCCGTCGAGGAGTACCGGGCGCTCATCGTCAACCACGAGGTCGGCCACGAGATAGGCCGCGGGCACGAGACCTGCCCCGGCCCCGGCAAGCCCGCCCCCGCGATGATGCAGCAGATCAAGGGGCTCCTCGGCTGCGTGGCCAATGCCTGGCCGTACGACCAAAAGGGAACCTACCTGTCCGGTCCACCCGTCCCTTAGAGCGGGGAGAGTTGGTGAATCGACCGTCCGGGCCATGACGGCCGGGGGCGAGGAGTGGAAACCGTGCGCGTCGTCAGCTTCAGCGTCCCTGCCTGGTTCCCGGCCTACAAGCCGGCGCAGAAGAAGGAGGCGCTGCGGCACGCGGTACGGCTCACCGAACAGGAATCCGCCGTGTTCCTGTGCCTGGCCACCGGGGCCTCCAACGCGGAACTCGCCGGCGAACTCCAACTGTCCGTCAGCACGGTCAAGTTCCACGTCCAGAACATACGGACCAAGCTCGGCGGGATCAGCCGCCTCCAGGCCTGCCTCCTGGCCGCCCTGGCCCGCGAGGACGGCCGCCTCGGCACCGCAGGCCGTGGCGCCGCCGGCCGCAGCACCGGCGGTCTCAGCGCCGGCGGTGCAGCAGCCGCCCACCGATGACGGTGGCCACACAGCTCGTCGCGCCCACCACCGCCAGCTCCGGCAGATCCGCCGCCGCGAACACCGCGAACCGGGCCGGAGCCCCCTCCTGGAGCACCCCGTGGAAGGCCTCCTCGACACGCTCCCGCCCCGCGAACGGGTCCAGCGACGCAGCCCCGGAAGCCGAGGCGCCCCCCGCCGCCGGCGGCAGCAGCTCCAGCCCCGACCGGGCCACGGCCGTGCGCACCGCCGGGACCGTCAGCCGTCCCGCCACCGCCACCACACCGCGGGCCAGCAGCCGCTGCGTCGCCCGCCGGGCGCTGTTGCCGCGGCGGGCATCGGTCAGCTGCAGCGCGGCCAGCGCCTCCGCCCCGGTCACCGGCCCGGTGCCGAGCTCGGCCGTCTCGTACGGGTCGTCCGGGTAGTACGCGCCCTCCAGCAGCTCCTGCGCCCCGTCCACCAGCAGCCCCGGGGTCAACACCCCGGGCCAGCGCCGGGTCCGCGCGTGCGGCCGGGCCGCTGCGAGCTCCTCGTACGGGCCGACGCCCGCGATCCGGTCGCCCTCGACCAGGACGGCCCCGCCGGGCAGGGGCCCGGCCCCGCGCCCGGCGACGAGGAGCCCGGCGGCGTGCAGCGTCAGCAAGGCCGGATCACTCGGCCGGGATGAGCTTCAGCTCGGGGTGAGCCGTGCCGCCCTCCAGGGCGGTGGAGGAGATGTGCGAGACCACGCGGTCGTCGACCGGGTCGTCCGCCGGGTCGTCGTGCACGGCCAGGTGCTCGTACGTCGTCGAACGCTGCGCCGGGGTACGGCCCGCCTTGCGGATGAGGTCGATGATCTCCTGGCGGTTGGAGCGGTGCTTGGCGCCGGCCGAGGAGACGACGTTCTCCTCCAGCATGACCGAGCCGAGGTCGTCAGCGCCGTAGTGCAGGGAGAGCTGGCCCGCCTCCTTGCCGACGGTCAGCCAGGAGCCCTGGATGTGGGCGACGTTGTCGAGGAAGAGGCGCGCGATCGCGATCATGCGCAGGTACTCGAAGACCGTCGCCTGGGTCCGGCCCTTGAGGCGGTTGTTCTCGGGCTGGTACGTGTACGGGATGAAGGCGCGGAAGCCGCCCGTGCGGTCCTGCGTGTCCCGGATCATCGCGATGTGCTCGATGCGCTCGGCGTTGGTCTCGCCGGTGCCCATGAGCATGGTCGAGGTGGACTCCACGCCCAGCCCGTGGGCGAGCTCCATGATCTCCAGCCACCGCTCGCCGGACTCCTTCAGCGGGGCGATCGCCTTGCGCGGCCGCTCCGGCAGCAGTTCGGCACCGGCGCCCGCGAAGGAGTCGAGGCCGGCCGCGTGGATCCGCTTGATCGCCTCTTCGGCGGAGACGCCGGAGATGCGGGCCATGTGCTCGACCTCGGACGCGCCGAGGGAGTGGATGACCAGCTGCGGGAACGCCTTCTTGATGGCGGAGAAGTGCTCCTCGTAGTACTCCACGCCGTAGTCCGGGTGGTGGCCGCCCTGGAACATGATCTGGGTGCCGCCCAGCTCGACCGTCTCCGCGCAGCGGCGCAGGATGTCGTCGAGGTCGCGGGACCAGCCCTTCCCGGTGTCCTTGGGGGCTGCGTAGAACGCGCAGAACTTGCAGGCCGTGACGCACACGTTGGTGTAGTTGATGTTGCGCTCGATGATGTACGTCGCGATGTGCTCGGTGCCGGCGTAGCGGCGGCGGCGCACCGCGTCGGCGGCCTGGCCGAGGGCGTGCAGCGGGGCGTGCCGGTAGAGGTCGAGCGCCTCCTCCTTGGTGATCCGGCCCCCCGCGGCGGCACGGTCGAGGACAGACTGGAGAGCGGCCTGGTCGGTCACCGGTGCGTCACCCTTCGGCGGTGTGTCAAGAGATCCGGACCGATCCAGCCTACGCCAGGGCCCGGTGGCCGATCTCACCGGCTGCGGGTCAGGTCTCCCTCTGGGTTTCCGGCCGCGGCGTCGCCGGAGCGGTAGTGCAGCGTGCCGTTCGCGTTGAGGGTGAAACGCTCGTCGGAGGAGCCGTTGGAGCAGACTCCGGGGGCGGGGTTGGGGCCGCCGGAAGTGTCCAGGACCAGGGAGCGGTCGGTGGCCGAGACGAGCTTCCAGTCGCCGGAGCAGTCGGTGCCGAAGAAGGGCAGGACCGACTTGTCGCGGCCGACGACCTCGCCGACCTTGCCGGCCTTGATCGTGATCTGGAACTCGCTCGGAACCCCCATCCGGGCCGTGGTCACGGTCCCCTTCCAGGTGCCGACCAGCTCCGGGGGAACGTCGTTCCGGCTGCCCTTGGGCGGCGCGGAGCCGTCCGGGGGCGTCGGGGCGGGGCTCGTCCCGGCCCGGCCGGAGGGCGTCGACGCGGCGGACGGCGGCTCGGCGGCGTGGTTCCGCCCGCCCCCCACCCCCGGCACCAGGCCCAGCTGGAACAGCCCGCCGGACAGCGCGACCGCCACCGCGGCGGCCGCGACCACCACCGTGCAGCTGAACCGGCGCCCGGCGGCGGTGACGGTGAGCTTGCGCCCACCACCGCTACCGCCGTCGTCCGGGGCGGTGCGCGGCTGCGGAACCCCGCTGCTCCCGGGCCCCCCGGTTCCGCTGCCCGGGCTGCCGGCGCCGCTGCCGGCGGTTTCCGTCGGCGCGCCGTACGGCCCCGCCGTGGCGGCGGCCCCGGTCCCGGCCGGGCCGCCGTACGAGCCGCCGTACGAGGGGTCCGGTGCGCCGAAGACGCCGCCGACGCCGGGGCCCGCCCCGCTGGCCGCGGCCCGGTCCCCGTAGGAGGGGGTGGTGAACGGGACCGGCCCGGAGGCGCTCTCCGGCTCCGCTTCACCGGCTTCCAGGTCGAGCAGCGCCACCGCGGCGCGGCTGGCGTCCTCCATCACGGGCGCGGGGAGCCAGCCGGGGACGCGCAGGGCCCCGTCGAACGCCTCCGCCACGGCCTGCGGGGCCGGCCGGGCGTCGGGAGCCTTGGCCAGGCAGGCCGCGACCAGGTCGCGCAGCCCGCCGGGCGGGAGTGCGTCGAGGTCCGGCGGCTCGTGGACCACCTTGTAGAGGAGGGTCGCCGAGTTGTCGCCGGTGAACGGCGGCCGCCCGGTCGCGGCGAAGGCCAGCACCGCGCCGAGGGAGAACACGTCGGCGGCGCCGGTGACGCCCTTGCCGAGGATCTGCTCGGGCGACATGTAGCCGGGCGAGCCGACGGAGACGCCGGTGGAGGTGAGGGAGGCGGTGCCGTCCGTGGCACGGGCGATCCCGAAGTCGATCAGGCGGGGCCCGTCGAGGGTCAGCATGACGTTCGACGGCTTCACGTCGCGGTGGACGAGGCCCAGCCCGTGCACCGCCACCAGGGCGCGGGCCAGCCCCTCGCCGACCGCCCGTACGGCGGCCGGCGGCAGCGGCCCGTGCCCGGCCACGGCCCCGCCCAGCGAGGGGCCCGCCACGTATCCGGTGGCCACCCACGGCACCGGCGCCTCGGGGTCGGCGTCCAGGACGGGCGCGGTCCACTCGCCGCCGACCCGCCGGGCGGCCTCGACCTCGCGGCGGAACCGGGCACGGAACTCGGGGTCGGAGGCGAAGTGCGGGTGCACGATCTTGACGGCGACCGTCCGGCCGCCCGCGCTGCGACCGAGGTAGACCCGGCCCATGCCCCCCGCGCCGAGCCGGCCCAGCAGCCGGTACGCGCCGATGCTCCGCGGCTCGCCGACCTCCAGTGGCTGCATCCCGTCCCCTCCCCCGTGGTCCCGACGGCGTGATCCACCTCGTGATCCACCTTAGGGGCGCCAGGAGGATGGCGGGGCCGTTCCGCGGGCTCGAACCCGGCGAGCATCCGTTCCCGGGCCGGCTGGTCCGGGCCGCCCCGACGGGGCGGGAAATCGCCGGCACCGTGGCCGGATGACCGGACGGATGAATTCACGGCGACGGAAGGAGAACAGCGTCGATGACAATAGGAAAAGAGTGGGAATTCCGCTGGTCGGCCGGCTCGGAAGCCGGACCGCCACCATAAACCGATCAAGAAACGGAACACGGGCCGCACCCGAATGCCCCGCGGACCTTCAGGACAGCTTCAGCAGCTCCACGGCGACATCCGCCGGATAGCCGGTCGAGTGACCCGTGCGGCGCGCGAATTCCCTTACGCCGGCCAGCTGTTCCGGCCCGAACCGGAAGTCGAGGGTGGTGAAGTACCGCTCCAGCAGTTCGGCGTCGAAGGCCTCCCAACGAGCCGCCTGCTCGGCCACCTTGGTGACCTCCTCCAGGGAGATGTCCCGGGATTCGAGGAACGCCTCGTGCACCTGCCGGACCACGACCGGCTCACGGTCGAGGTAGTCCTTCCGGGTGGCCCATACGGCGAACACGAACGGCAGCCCGGTCCATTCCTTCCACATCAGCCCCAGGTCGTGGACGTCGAGGCCGAGCCGGGGGGCGTCGTGCAGCGAGGCGCGCAGCGCGGCATCGCCGATCAGCACGGCCGCGTCGGCTTCCTGCATCATCAGCCCCAGGTCGGGCGGGCAGCTGAAGTAGTCGGGCCGGACTCCGTACTGCTCGGCGAGCAGCAGCTGGGCGAGGCGTACGGAGGTGCGGGACGTCGAGCCGAGGGCGACGCGGGCGCCGTCCAGCCGGTCGAGCGGCACCTGGGAGACGATCACGCAGGACATGACCGGGCCGTCGCAGCCGACCGCGAGATCGGGGAAGGCGACGAGCTGATCGGCATTGCGGAGGAACTCCACGAGGGTGATCGGGGCGATGTCGAGACCGCCCTGGACGAGCTGCTCGCTGAGCTTCTCCGGGGTGTCCTTGGTCAGCTCCAGGTCCAGCAGGGTGCCGGTTCTGGCCAGCCCCCAGTAGAGGGGAAGGCAGTTCAGGAACTGAATGTGGCCGACCCGGGGCCGGCTGCGATAGACGTCCACATCGCGAGACTAGCTGGCGGCCCCGCGTCAGCCTTCGAGCGGGTCTCAAACGTCCGGGTGACGTGATCTTTCCCTCTGGTCTCGGCCGCATGGTGCGTGCTAGGCTCGACGCAAGTTGCAGTTTGGTTTCCCTTGCAGTACGAAGCCTGCGGAGATGTGACCCGCGGGCTTTAGTAGTTTTCAGACTTCTTAGCAGGTTCTGGAGCAGGGCGACCCTTTGGCCCATAGGAGGGCTCATGGCTACCGGAACCGTCAAGTGGTTCAACGCTGAAAAGGGCTTCGGCTTCATCGCCCAGGACGGCGGCGGCCCGGATGTCTTCGTCCACTACTCCGCGATCAACGCTTCTGGCTTCCGCTCCCTCGAGGAGAACCAGACCGTGAACTTCGACGTCACGCAGGGCCCGAAGGGCCCGCAGGCGGAGAACGTCACCGTAGCCTAATCGCTACGGCCAACCCCAACCGGTTGGATCGCAGTACCTGAGAGAGCAGTACCCAAGGAGCCCTGCCTCCCCCGTCCGCACACGGACGGAGGACGCGGGGCTCCTGCCTTTCCCTCCGGGCGCCTTTTCCCTCCGGGGCGGGACGTGTGAAACGGCCGGGGCGCCCCCCGGGACCGGGGGGGGCCGCGCGTGTGGGGGGGGGGGTTAGGGGAGGAGGGGGGGACCCCC
>NZ_JBHWJJ010000033.1:0-64895 GCF_042732005.1 Streptomyces sp. NPDC059851
GCGCCCCACGCGCCGTTCCGGCCACGGATGGGCAGCCAGAATCCCCCCGGCCGCCGCACCCGCCTCTTCCCCCCCAGACCACCAGAAGGCGGCAACAACATGGGTATGACGACTCCCCAGGTCGTCGTCCACCGGGACAAGGAGCTGATGGCCCAGGCCGCGGCCGCCCGGCTCATCACGAAGATCGTGGACGCGCAGGCGGCCCGCGGCAGCGCCTCGGTGGTCCTCACGGGCGGCCGCAACGGCAACGGGCTGCTCGCGGCCCTGGCGGCGGCCCCGGCCCGGGACGCGGTGGACTGGTCCCGCCTCGACCTGTGGTGGGGCGACGAGCGGTACGTCCCGGCCGACGACCCCGAGCGCAACCACGTCCAGGCCCGCGGGGCGCTGCTCGACGCGGTCCCGGTGGACCCGGCGCGGGTCCACGTGATGCCGGCCTCTGACGGCCCGTACGGCCATGACGTGGACGCGGCGGCCGCGGCGTACGCGGAGGAGCTGCGCCGGGCGGCGAGCCCGGAGGACCACGGTCCGGTGCCCCGCTTCGACGTGCTGATGCTGGGCGTCGGCCCGGACACGCACGTGGCCTCGCTGTTCCCGGAGCACCCGGCGGCGCGGGAGACCGAGCGCACGGTCGTCGGCGTCCACGGCGCGCCGAAGCCGCCGCCGACCCGGGTCTCGCTGACCCTGCCGGCCATCCGCGCGGCCCGTGAGGTGTGGCTGCTGGCGGCCGGCGAGGACAAGGCGGGGGCGGTGGCCATCGCGCTCGGCGGGGCCGGTGAGCTCCAGGCCCCGGCGGCCGCCGCGTACGGGCGCTCGCGCACCCTGTGGCTGCTCGACCGGGCCGCGGCGGCGAAGCTCCCGCCGGGCCTGTACCCGCCGGCCGCGGCCTGACCTGACACAGGGTCAGAACCGGACCCGGCCCGGACCTTGTCCGACCCGGGCCCGGCCCTCGTCCCGGCCCCCGTAGTACGCGCGGGGCCCGCCCTCCCCGGCAGGAACACCGGCGGGGGGCGGGCCCTTGGCGCGTGCCGGGGCCGGACGGCCGCGCAGGGTCAGGAACGGCCGCGCAGCGAGCGGTAAGCGGCCACCAGGCCCCGGGTCGAGGCGTCGAGGCCCGGGACGTCGGCGCCCTCGGTCAGCGCCGGCTCCACCCGCTTGGCGAGGACCTTGCCGAGCTCCACGCCCCACTGGTCGAAGGAGTCGATGTTCCAGACGGCGCCCTGGACGAACACCTTGTGCTCGTAGAGGGCGATCAGCTGGCCGAGCACCGAGGGGGTGAGCTCGGCGGCCAGGATCGTCGTCGTCGGGTGGTTGCCGCGGAAGGTCTTGTGCGGGACGAGGGGCTCCGGCACGCCCTCGGCGCGGACCTCGTCCGCAGTCTTGCCGAAGGCCAGGGCCTGCGTCTGCGCGAAGAAGTTCGCCATGAGCAGGTCGTGTTGGGCCGCCAGGGCCGGGGACAGCTCGGCCACGGGGCGGGCGAAGCCGATGAAGTCCGCCGGGATCACCTTCGTGCCCTGGTGGATCAACTGGTAGTAGGCGTGCTGCCCGTTGGTGCCGGGCGTGCCCCACACGACCGGGCCGGTCTGCCAGTCCACGGGGCGGCCGTCGCGGTCCACGGACTTGCCGTTGGACTCCATGTCGAGCTGCTGGAGGTACGCGGTGAACCGGGACAGGTAGTGGCTGTAGGGCAGGACGGCGTGCGACTGGGCGTCGTGGAAGGCGCCGTACCAGATCCCGAGGAGGCCGAGCAGCAGCGGTGCGTTCTCCTCGGCGGGCGCCGTGCGGAAGTGCTCGTCCATCAGCCGGAAGCCGCCCAGGAGTTCGCGGAAGCGGTCGGGGCCGATCGCGATCATCAGGGAGAGGCCGATGGCCGAGTCGAAGGAGTAGCGGCCACCGACCCAGTCCCAGAACTCGAACATGTTGGCCGGATCGATGCCGAAGTCCGACACCTTCTCGGCGTTGGTGGACAGCGCGACGAAGTGCCGTGCCACGGCGCCCCGGTCGCCGCCGAGACCGTCGAGCAGCCAGGCGCGCGCCGATTCGGCGTTGGTGATGGTCTCGATCGTGGTGAAGGTCTTGGAGGCGATGATGAACAGGGTGCGCGCCGGGTCGAGGTCGCGTACCGCCTCGTGCAGGTCGGCGCCGTCCACGTTGGAGACGAAGCGCACGGTCAGGTCGCGGTCGGTGAAGGCGCGCAGCGCGTCGTAGGCCATGGCCGGGCCCAGGTCGGAGCCGCCGATGCCGATGTTGACGACGTTGGTGATGCGCTCGCCGGTGGAGCCGGTCCACTCCCCCGAGCGGATCCGGTCGCTGAAGGCGGCCATCTTGTCGAGGACGGCGTGCACGCCGGGGACGACGTTCTCGCCGTCCACCTCGATGACCGCGTCGGGGGCGGCGCGCAGCGCGGTGTGCAGGACGGCGCGGTCCTCGGTGGTGTTGATCTTCTCGCCGCGGAACATGGCCTCCCGCAGCCCGGCCACGCCGGTCGCGTCCGCCAGCTCGCGCAGCAGCGCCAGCGTCTCGTCCGTCACGAGGTGCTTGGAGTAGTCGATGTGCAGGTCCCCGACCCGCAGCGTGTAGTCCGTGCCCCGGCCCGGCGCGGCCTCGAACAGCTCGCGCAGGTGCGTCTGCCCCAGCTCTTCCCGGTGCTTGCCGAGGGCTAGCCACTCGGGGGTCCGGTTGAGCCTCACACGGCTGTCTGCGTTCATTTCGGACATCAACCCGTTTCTTCCGTCCTGTCGTGCCCCGCCGATCACCAACTTAAGGGATCGGAAGAGGGCCAACCGCACGCGAAGGGGCCCGGCCCGCGGGAGAACACTCCTGCGGGCCGGGCCCCTGTCACATCGTCACCGCGCGTTCGTCAGATCTCGCCGCGGAGTTTGGCGAGCGCCTCCGCGAGGATCGCCTCGCCGTCGGCGTCCGTACGCCGCTCCCGTACGTACGCCAGGTGCGTCTTGTAGGGCTCGGTGCGGGGCGGCGCCGGGGGGTTGTCCCGGTCCTGTCCGGCCGGGAACCCGCAGCGCGGGCAGTCCCAGGTGTCCGGGACCTGCGCGTCGCTGGCGAAGCTGGGCTGCGTCTCGTGCCCGTTCGAGCACCAGAACGAGATGCGCAGGCGGGGCGCGGACTCGCCGCGCTCGGCCTCGCCCATCGGCCCCGCCCCGACCCGGCTACCACGGATCGCGTTGCCACTTGCCACGGTCGTAACTCCCTGCGTGATGGTGCCGCGAGGCGTGAGTGGTTTCCGCCGCGGGCGCCCCAGTCTACGTAAGGCCCAACGGACGTCCAGCAAATGGAGTTACTCACTCCAGGCTGTGGACGCCGTCCTCATGATAGGCGGGGCGGGTCCGGCCGGACGGGCCGAATGGCGAGAACCGATGGCTGCCCGGACGGGTCAGACCGCCGACTTGGTGAGCAGGCCGAGCACCACGATGCAGGCGAACCACAGCAGACCCACCACGATGGTGATGCGGTCGAGGTTGCGCTCGGCGACCGAGGAGCCGCCGACCGACGACTGCATGCCGCCGCCGAACATGTCCGAGAGGCCGCCGCCCTTGCCCTTGTGCATCAGCACCAGCAGCATCAGCAGGGCGCTGAAGACGATCAGGGCAATCGAGAACCCCATAACCACGGCTGATTCCTACTTTCTGGCTTCTCTGGCTTCCGGCTGGGCTGGGCGTGCGCGGGGGCCAGTGGCTGCTTGGTTCAGCCCCCTGGCCCCCGCAAGGGTACGACGGATCCGCCCTGCCGCCTACTCGCTGCCGCGAGCGTCCGGCCTGCGTGCGGACCCGCCGCGGACTACTGGTCCCGGAAACGGACGATCTTGACGAACTCGTCCGCGTCGAGGGCCGCGCCGCCGACCAGGGCGCCGTCCACGTCCGGCTGGGCCATGATCGCCGCGATGTTGCCGGCCTTGACCGAGCCGCCGTACTGGATGCGGACCTTGTCGGCCAGCTCCTGGGAGTACAGCTCGGCGAGGCGGGCGCGGATGGCCCCGCAGACCTCCTGGGCGTCCTCGGGGGTGGCGACCTCGCCGGTGCCGATGGCCCAGACGGGCTCGTAGGCGATCACGATGGTCTCGGCCTGGTCGGCCGGGACGTCCTTCAGACCGCCGTCGACCTGGGCGAGGGTGTGGGCGACCTGGTTACCGGCCTTGCGGACGTCGAGGCCCTCGCCGACGCACAGGATCGGGGTGAGGCCGTTGCGGAAGGCGGCCTTGACCTTGGCGTTGCAGAGCTCGTCGGTCTCGCCGTGGTACTGGCGGCGCTCGCTGTGGCCGACGGCCACGTACGTGCACTTCAGCTTCGAGAGCATCGGGCCGGAGATCTCGCCGGTGTAGGCGCCGGAGTCCTGCGCAGAGACGTCCTGGGCGCCGTACTTGATCTTCAGCTTGTCGCCCTCGACCAGCGTCTGGACCGAGCGCAGGTCGGTGAAGGGCACCAGGACGGCGACCTCGACGGCGTCGTAGTCCTTGTCGGTGAGGCCGAAGGAGAGCTTCTGGGCGTGGGCGATGGCCTCGAGGTGGTTGAGGTTCATCTTCCAGTTGCCCGCCATCAGCGGGATGCGCGTGGTCATGCGGGGTCAGACCTCCAGTGCAGCGATGCCGGGGAGCGTCTTGCCCTCGAGGTACTCGAGGGAGGCGCCGCCACCGGTAGAGATGTGGCCGAAAGCGTTCTCGTCGAAGCCGAGCGTACGCACGGCCGCGGCGGAGTCACCGCCGCCGACGACGGTGAACGCGGGGCTGTCGACGAGGGCCTGCGCGATCGCGCGGGTGCCGCCGGCGTAGTCGGGGTGCTCGAAGACGCCCACCGGGCCGTTCCAGAAGACGGTCTCGGCGTCGGCGATCTTCGAAGCGTACAGCTCGCGGGTCCTGGGGCCGATGTCCAGGCCCTCCTTGTCGGCGGGGATCTTGTCCGCGTCGACGGTGATGTAGTCGGCGGGGGTTCCGCCCTTGATGTCGGGGAAGTCCGCGGAGGCGAGGACGTCCACCGGCAGGAGCAGCTCGACGCCGTTGGCCTCGGCCCGCGCCATGTACTCCTTGACCTTCTCCACCTGGTCCTTCTGGAGCAGGGAGATGCCGACCTCGTAGCCCTTGGCGTGCAGGAAGGTGTACGCCATGCCGCCGCCGATCAGGAGGCGGTCGGCCTTGCCGAGCAGCTCGTCGATGACGGCGAGCTTGTCGGAGACCTTGGCGCCGCCCAGGACGACGACGTAGGGGCGGTTGACCTCGGCGGTCAGCTTCTTCAGGACGCCGACCTCGGTGGCGATCAGGGAACCGGCCGCGTGCGGGAGGCGCGCGGGCAGGTCGAAGACCGAGGCGTGCTTGCGGTGTACGGCACCGAAGCCGTCGCCGACGTAGAGGTCGGCCAGCTCGGCGAGCTGGTCGGCGAAGGCGCCGCGCTCGGCGTCGTCCTTGGACGTCTCGCCGGGGTTGAAGCGCAGGTTCTCCAGGACCGCGACCTGGCCGTCGGCGAGCTTCGCGACGGTCTCCTGCGCGGAGGCGCCGACGGTGTCGGTGGCGAAGGCCACCTCGGCGCCGAGCAGTTCGCCGAGCCGCTCGGCGGCCGGGGCGAGGGAGAAGGCCGGGTCCGGAGCGCCCTTCGGGCGGCCCAGGTGCGAGGCGACGACCACGCGGGCGCCGGCCTCGGCGAGCTTCGCGATGGTCGGCTGGACGGCGCGGATGCGACCGTCGTCGGTGATCCGGTCACCGGCGAGCGGCACGTTGAGGTCCGCGCGCACGAAGACCCTCTTGCCGGAGACGCCCTCGGCGAGGAGTTCGTCGATCGTCTTCATCTGTTTCTACTCCTTGTCCCCCGGCACGGGCGGTGCCGGTGCGGGGTGGGTGGGACAGGCAAGCAACAGGGCCCGTACAACGCTTCATCGCGCTGCGCGGACCCTGTGCTCACATCATCGTGTTTGGCTTTGGTGCCCGACGAACCTTAGAGCTGACCGCCGACGTAGACGGTGAGGTCGACGAGGCGGTTGGAGTAGCCCCACTCGTTGTCGTACCAGCCGACGACCTTGACCTGCTTGCCCTGGACCATCGTCAGGGAGGAGTCGAACGTGCAGGAGGCGGGCCAGTTCACGATGTCGGAGGAGACGATCGGGTCCTCGGTGTAGTCCAGGATGCCCTTCAGCTGGCCCTCGGCGGCCTTCTGGAAGGCGGTGTTGATCTCTTCCTTGGTCGTCTCGCGGTCCAGCTCGATGACGAGGTCGGTGACCGAGCCGGTGGGGACCGGGACGCGCATGGCGATGCCGTCCAGCTTGCCCTTGAGCTGCGGGAGGACCAGGGCGGTGGCCTTGGCGGCACCGGTGGAGGTCGGGATGATGTTCTCGGCGGCGGCACGGGCGCGGCGCAGGTCCGAGTGCGGGAAGTCCAGGATGCGCTGGTCGTTCGTGTACGCGTGGACCGTGGTCATCATGCCCTTGACGATGCCGAAGTTCTCGTCGAGGACCTTGGCCATCGGCGCCACGCAGTTGGTGGTGCAGGAGGCGTTGGAGATGACGTGGTGGTTGGCCGCGTCGTACTTGTCCTGGTTGACGCCCATCACGATGGTGATGTCCTCGTCCTTGGCCGGAGCCGAGATGAGGACCTTCTTCGCGCCCGCGGCGATGTGCTTGGCGGCGTCGGCCTTCTTGGTGAAGATGCCGGTCGACTCGATGACGATGTCGGCGCCCAGCTCACCCCAGGGGAGCTTCGCGGGGTCACGCTCGGCGAAGGTCTTGAAGGTGTTGCCGCCGACCGTGATGGTGTCCTCGGTGTGCGTGACCTCCTGCTGGAGGCGGCCGAGGATGCTGTCGTACTTGAGGAGGTGCACCAGGGTGGCGTTGTCCGTCAGGTCGTTGACACCGACGATCTCGATGTCCGCCCCCTGCTCCAGGAGAGCTCGGAAGTAGTTGCGGCCAATGCGGCCAAAACCGTTGATTCCTACGCGGATCGTCACGAACCGATCTCCTCGTTGGTGCGCCGGTCTGTGCGCCGGCGAGCTGTAATGGGATGTCCCCGACCGCTTACGACCCTACCTCTCCGTGAGCTTGCGAGTGACATCGTCCAGGGGCTGACACACCCCGGAGGCCCGCACCGGAAAGGCGGTGCGGGACCTCCGGGGCCCCGACCCCAGTGACGCAGGGTGAGCAGCGGCCGGGCCTTCGATCAGTGGTGCAGCGAGCGGAGCGCCTTACCGACGAGTACGGCACGGTCCCGGGCCGTCGGCAGGTGTTCCAGACCGAATCCGAGCAGGACGGTGTTACGGGTGGTGACCGACGCGTAGGACTTGAACAGCTCTCCGGAAAGGGACCAGTCGCCCGGAACCGCGGGGCTTCCGGTCGGTCCGGGCTGCACCGTCCAGGCTCCCAGGGAGCCCTCGAAACCGTCAGTGGTCTGGTCCACTGAGCCGAGGGAGAGGCGCGCTGTGTCGAGGAAGACCCCCCGGCCGCCCTCGCTGCCGTCGGTGACGTACGAGAAGGAGAGCTCGACCGTCTTGCCCGCGTAGGCGCTCAGGTCGAAGGAGACCTGCTTCCAGCCGTCGGACGAACCGGTGAAGCTGTGCCACGCGCCGCTGCTGCCCTGCGGGGTGCAGCCGTTGCTGCCGAGGGTCAGGTAGTGGCCCAGGAACGGATGGCCGCCCAAGAAGAACCCGGCCGCGCACTCCGCCGGTACCTGGGAGCGGGTGAGGCCGCCGGCCTCGGGCAGCGTGGTCCAGTCGTCCCCGCCTGCGGTACGGGCCTCCAGGACCGCGTGGTCGTAGCCGGGCTCGGTGTTCCAGTGGAGGGCGGCCTTGAGCTGCGGCTTGTCGGCCGCGGCGACCTTGGTGAGGTCGATGGTGCGGGTCAGCCGCTTCCAGTCGTCGTCGGCGTGGGCGGCCGCGGCCATCCCCGTGCCCGCGTACGGGGCGTAGGGGTTCACGACCCCGGCGTAGCTGCCGCCCTGTGCACTCTTGAACTGCGGGAACTGTGCCGGGGGCAGGGCCTCGGAGGTCACGGTGTACGCCCCGGGGGTGTCGAGCGGGTTGCCCGCCGCGTCGCCGACGGCCCCGTGGGCGCCGGCCAGGGCTCCTGCGCCGGTGAAGCCAGTGGCGCCGCTCGCTCCGGCGCGACCGTAGGCGCCGAGCCAGTACTGGCTGAAGTCGTCGGTCAGGGCGGGCCCGACGCGGGCCCTGCCGCCCGCCAGCTCGCCGGCCTCGATCAGTCGGCCCCCCTCGTTGAGGAAGTCGCGCACGGCGAGCTGGGTGGGGCCGCCGGGTGACGCCGCCCCGGTGTAGTGGACGGCGGTGCGGAAGTGGGAGAGGACACCGAGGCGGTGCGGGGCGCCGCGCTCGGCCACGTCCCAGACGGCCGCGGGCCGTCCGGCGGCGCGCAGGGCGTCGACGTAGGTCTGCGCGTGCCGGGCCGTGGCGCCCTCTTCGGCGATCACCAGGACGTCGGCGCGCGGCCGCTGCGCGACCGTGTACGTGAAGTGCTCGCTGGAGACCTGCCGACCGGACTCGTCGCGGCCGGTGAACCAGACCTCGACGCGGTCGCCGGGCCGGGTGCCCTCCACCTCCGCCCGGTACTGGTCGAACCAGTTGTTGTCCTCGCCTCCGTAGACGGACCCGCCCTTCCAGGCGCGCAGACCGTCGTCGTGCGTACGGCCCCCGTTGATGCGGTACTTGAGCCGCTTGTCCTTCAGCGCCTTGCGGGCCGTGACGGAGACCGCCTGGTCCTGGCCGCGGGCCGCGTAGGAGGTGGTGAAGGGGTCGAGGGTGAAGTCGGCGGCGGTCAGGCCCACCGGGGACTTCGGGCGGTCGGGGCGGGCTGCGCTCTCGGCGACGGCGAGGGCGAAGGGGATGTTCTTCGCGAACTCGGCCTGGACCAGCTTCTCGTCGTCCGGGAAGGTGAAGCCGGAGCGGCAGTCCTCGGGCCGCCAGCGGTCGTTCGGGTCACTGGCGGAGGCCGTCTGACAGGTGGTCATCTCCGGCGTGAACATCATGATGCCGTTGACGTTGGAGGCGTGGCCGTCGGCCTCGCCGTTGGTGGTGTAGAGCTCCGACGACAGCTGCGGGTGGTAGCCGGGGACGGCCGGGTTCTCCGGGGTGCCGGCCAGCGCCGCGTAGGCCACGTCGTCCGGGGTGCCGGTGGCCACCTGCCAGCCCACGCCGTAGAGGAGCAGCTCGGCGGCGGAGTGGTAATTGATCGCGTACCGGAAGCCGATGCGCTTTTGGAAGCGGTCGAGCGCGACGGTCTCGGGCTCGGAGGACGCCCGCGGGCCGCGGTAGGTCTCGCTCGACGGGACCGGCGAGGAACCCTCGTTGTCGTAGCCCCACTTGTAGGCGAAGTTCCGGTTGAGGTCGACGCCGTCCCCGGTGGTGATCTTTCCGTCGCCGTTGTTGTCGTGGAGGTTCTTGCGCCACAGCCGCTTGCCGTCGGGGGCGTGGGTGTAGTCGTACCCGTCGGGGTTGGCGGAGAGCAGGAACCACAGCTCGGTGGAGTCCACCAGTGCGGTGATCCGCGGGTCCTTGCCGTAGGTGTCGAGGGTGTGGTGCATCAGCCGCCGGGTCATCTCGGGGGTGATCCACTCACGGGCGTGCTGGTTGGACATGTAGAGCACGGCCGGCTTCCGGCCGTCGGCGGTCCGGGCCGCGTCCTTGGTGACCTTCAGCGCGAGGATGTCCTTGCCCTGGACGGTCTTGCCGATGGAGACCACCTTGGTGAGGGCCGGGTGGTCCTGGGCCGTCTTGAGGATCTCCTCCTGCAGCCCGCCCTTGCCGCTGTACGGGCGGAACACCCCGTCGCCGGAGGCCTGGGCGCGGGCCGACTCCCCGACCCGCCGCTCGGCGAGGCGGATTCCGCGTGCGGAGAGCTGCCCGGCCTGGGCGGGGGTCAGGACGAGCTCGACGCGGGCGGTGCCCGTCTGCGGGGCGCGCTCGGTGAGCTCGTGCGCGTCCTGGCCGGCGGCGAGGACGAGCGGGATCTGCTCCTTGGTGACGTCGGCCTCGTAGACGCGTAGGTCGTCGGTGCCGGTGTCGGCGCCCGGTGCGGTGTCTGCCGCGGGGCGCGCCTGGGCCGCCGGGAGGGCGGCCAGGGTGGTTCCTAACAGGAGTGCGCCGGCGGCGAGGATCGATCTCGTGAGGTGCCTCATGTGCCCCCCTGGGCGTCGTCAGCCACGAAAGCGAAAGCGTGTGCACGACAGGCTCACGAGAGCCCATGTTCATGTCAATGGGGCCTCGTGGGATTGAGCCGCCGCGCGGCAGGGGCCGGCACGTCACGCGGTCTGCGACGTGCGGGCCCCTGCCGCGCGGCGTACGGGCAGCAGGGATGCCGAACCGCAGGCGGCGCCGCCGCGGCCGCTCAGCCGGCCATGTTGTCGGCCATCTCCTCGCTGAGGTTCGACTCGGTGCCCGGGATCCCGAGGTCCTGGGCCCGCTTGTCGGCCATCGCCAGCAGGCGCCGGATCCGGCCGGCTACCGCGTCCTTGGTCAGCGGCGGATCGGCGAGCGCGCCGAGCTCCTCCAGGGAGGCCTGCTTGTGCTCCATGCGCAGCCGTCCGGCGGCGGCGAGGTGCTCGGGGACCTCCTCGCCGAGGATCTCCAGGGCGCGCTGGACGCGGGCTCCGGCGGCCACGGCGGCCCGGGCCGAACGGCGCAGGTTGGCGTCGTCGAAGTTGGCGAGGCGGTTCGCGGTGGCGCGGACCTCGCGGCGCATCCGCCGCTCCTCCCAGGCCAGGACCGACTCGTGGGCGCCGAGGCGGGTCAGCAGGGCGCCGATCGCGTCGCCGTCGCGGACCACGACCCGGTCCACGCCGCGCACCTCACGCGCCTTGGCGGCGATGGAGAGCCGGCGGGCGGCGCCCACCAGGGCGAGCGCCGCCTCGGGGCCGGGGCAGGTCACCTCCAAGGAGGAGGACCGGCCCGGCTCGGTGAGCGAACCGTGGGCCAGGAAGGCGCCGCGCCAGGCCGCCTCGGCGTCACAGGTGGCCCCGGAGACCACCTGCGGGGGCAGACCCCGGATGGGACGGCCGCGGCCGTCCACGAGGCCCGTCTGGCGGGCCAGCTGGTCGCCGCCGGCCACGACCCGCACGACGTACCGGCTGCCGCGGCGCAGGCCGCCCGGGGCCATGACCACCAGGTCCGACGAGTGGCCGAAGATCTCCAGGATGTCCTTGCGGAGGCGCCGCGCGGCGATCCCGGTGTCCAGCTCCGCCTCGATGACGATCCGGCCGCTCACCAGGTGCAGCCCGCCCGCGAACCGAAGGATCGCCGAGACCTCCGCCTTCCTGCAGCAGGTCCGGGTGACGGGGAGCCGGGAGATCTCATCCTTCACCGCTGGCGTCATCGCCATGGGCCGATCCTTCCATGCATCCGAAAAATACGGTCGTACGCGGCGGCGAGCAGCTCCGGGTCGTGCTTCGGGGAGCCGTCCTCCCTGGCCACCGGCGCCAGCTCGACCGCGGCGCCGAAGCGCTGCGCGGCATCGGCGAGGGACTCGCGGTCGGGCACGGCGGCCTGGTCGGCCAGCACCACGTCCAGGGCGAGTTTAGGGGCGTGTCGGGCCAAAACCTCCAAATGACGCTGCGGAGAGAAGCCCTCTGTTTCGCCGGGCTGCGGAGCCAGGTTCAGCGAGAGGACCCGCCGGGCCTTGGTCTCCATCAGCGCGTCGAGCAGCTCCGGCACCAGCAGGTGGGGGATCACGGACGAGAACCAGGATCCCGGGCCCAGCACCACCCAGTCCGCGTCCAGGACGGCGGCGACCGCCTCGGGCACGGCCGGCGGGTCGCTGGGCACGACGTGCACGGACAGCACCTCGCCGGGGGTGGTGGCCACGGTGGCCTGCCCGCGGACGGTGTCGACGTCCGCGGGACGCCCCGGGTCGTGGCCCCTGACCATGGCCTGGAGCTCCAGCGGCACCGCCGACATCGGCAGCACCCGGCCCTGGGCGCCCAACAGCCTGCCGACCAGGTCCAGGGCCTGGACGGGGTCGCCGAGCTGCTCCCACAGGGCCACGATCAGCAGGTTGCCCACCGCGTGCTCGTGGAGGGCGCCCGCCGACTGGAAGCGGTGCTGGATCACGCGGGCCCACGTCTGGCCCCAGTCGTCGTCGCCGCACAGGGCAGCCAGGGCCTTGCGGAGGTCGCCGGGCGGGAGTACGCCGAGCTCCTCGCGCAGCCGGCCGCTGGATCCGCCGTCGTCGGCGACGGTGACCACGGCCGTGAGCTCGCCGGTGATCCGGCGCAGGGCGGCCAGGGAGGCCGACAGCCCCATGCCGCCGCCGAGGGCGACGACCTTGGGGGCGGCCCCCTTGGAGGCCGCGCCGCGGCGCGGCGCGGTGCGGCCGGCGATGTCCTCGCCCCGCCCCGAGGTGAGACGGCGCAGGCGGCGCAGCCTCAGGGTACGTCCGGTCACTCGCGCCCCATGTCCCGGTGGACCACGACGGTCTCGACCCCTTCGGAGGCGAGGCGGGCGGCGAGCTTCTCGGACATGGCGACGCTGCGGTGCTTGCCGCCGGTGCAGCCGACGGCGATGGTCACGTACCGCTTGCCCTCGCGGCGGTAGCCGGCGGCGATGAGCTGGAGCAGCTCCGTGTAGCGGTCCAGGAACTCCTTGGAACCCGGCTGGCTGAAGACGTAGCCCGACACCTCCGGGTTGAGGCCGGTGAAGGGGCGCAGCTCGGGCACCCAGTGCGGGTTCGGGATGAAGCGGCAGTCAACGACGAGGTCGGCGTCGACGGGCAGGCCGTACTTGTAGCCGAAGGACATGACGGTGGCCCGCAGCTCGGGCTCCTCGTCTCCGGCGAACTGGGCGTCCATCTTGGCGCGCAGCTCGTGCACGTTCAGGCTGGAGGTGTCGATCACCAGGTCGGCGTCGCCGCGCAGCTCGCGCAGCAGGTCGCGCTCGGCGGCGATGCCGTCGACGATGCGGCCGTCGCCCTGGAGGGGGTGCGGGCGGCGGACCGACTCGAACCGGCGCACCAGGGCCTCGTCGGAGGACTCCAGGAACACGATGCGCCGGGTGACCCCGCGCAGCTCCAGATCGGCGAGGGACTCGCGCAGGGCGTCGAAGAACTGGCGGCCGCGGACGTCGACGACGACGGCGATCCGGGCCACGTTGCCCTGCGAGCGGGCACCGAGCTCCACCATCGTGGGGATCAGCGCCGGCGGAAGGTTGTCCACGACGAACCAGCCGAGGTCCTCCAGGCACTTCGCCGCGGTGCTGCGGCCGGCCCCGGACATCCCGGAGATGATCACCAGCTCGGGGATGGCGGCCTCGGCGCTCTCGCCGGGCTCTGGTGTCGTGCCCGTACTCACCTGTGCTCCGTCTCGGTCGTACTCGGTCTCGTGCTCGGTCATCGGTCGGTCCCCCGTTCGGACGACGTACCCCAGCCACCGCTGGGCGGTACCCCCACCGCTGGCGCGGTGGTCTCATCCTCAATGATCTCTCCTGTCGCCGTGTTGACGGCAGGAGCGGCAGGGGTCGCCAGGGCGAGGGCCGCGGCCACGGTCTCGGCCGTCTTGCGTCCTATGCCCGGGACCTCGCAGATCTGGTCGATTGTCGCCTGCCGGAGCTTCTTCACCGAACCGAAGTGCTTGATCAGGGCCTGCTTGCGCGTGTCGCCGAGCCCGGGTACCTCGTCCAGCGGCCCCGCCTTGAGCCGTTTGCCGCGCTTGCTGCGCTGGTACTGGATGGCGAAGCGGTGGGCTTCGTCACGCACCCGCTGGAGCAGGTACAGGCCCTCGCTGGTGCGGGGCAGGACGACCGGGTCGTCCTCGCCGGGCAGCCAGACCTCCTCCAGCCGCTTGGCCAGCCCGCACACGGCGACGTCGTCGATCCCGAGTTCCTCCAGGGCCCGCCGGGCGGCCGCCACTTGGGGCTGGCCGCCGTCGACCACGACGAGCTGCGGCGGGTAGGCGAAGCGCTTGGGCCGCCCGTCGTCCGGCGCCTGCTTCTGCTGGCCGTCGCCGTCCTCCTCTTCGGGGGACCACTCGCCGGTCTTCAGCTTCTCCTGGAGGTAGCGGCGGAAGCGGCGGGAGACCACCTCGTGCATGGAGCGGACGTCGTCCTGGCCCGCGAAGGACTTGATCTGGAAGCGCCGGTACTCGCTCTTGCGGGCGAGCCCGTCCTCGAAGACGACCATGGACGCCACGACGTCCTCGCCCTGGAGGTGCGAGATGTCGAAGCACTCGATGCGCAGCGGGGCGCTGTCGAGGTCGAGGGCCGCGGCGATCTCCTCCAGCGCCCGGGAACGGGTGGTCAGGTCGGCGGCGCGTTTGGTCTTGTGCAGGGCCAGGGCCTGCACCGCGTTGCGGTGCACGGTCTCCATCAGGGCCTTCTTGTCCCCGCGCTGCGGCACGCGCAGGCTCACCTGGGAGCCGCGCCGCGCGGCGAGCCATTCGCCGAGGGCGGCACCGTCCTCGGGCAGGGCCGGGACCAGCACCTCCTTGGGTACGGACTCGCCGGTCTCCTCCCCGTACAGCTGCTGGAGGGCGTGCTCGACGAGCCCGGCCGTGTCGACGGCCTCGACCCTGTCGGTGACCCAGCCGCGCTGGCCGCGGACCCGACCGCCGCGCACGTGGAAGATCTGGACTGCGGCTTCGAGCTCGTCCTCGGCGACCGCGATCAGATCGGCGTCGGTGGCGTCCGCCAGGACGACCGCGTTCTTCTCCATGGCGCGGCGCAGCGCCCCTATGTCGTCGCGCAGCCGGGCGGCCTTCTCGTACTCCGTCTCCTCCGCGGCCTCGTGCATCTGCGCTTCGAGGCGGGAGAGGTAGGCCCCCGTCCGTCCGGCCATGAAGTCGCAGAAGTCCGCGGCCAGTTCCCGGTGTTCCTCGGCACTGACCCGGCCGACGCAGGGCGCGGAGCACTTCCCGATGTAGCCGAGCAGGCAGGGGCGGCCGATCTGCGCGGAGCGCTTGAACACCCCGGCCGAGCAGGTCCGCACGGGAAACACCCGGAGCATCAGGTCAACGGTCTCGCGGATGGCCCAGGCGTGCGCGTACGGCCCGAAGTACCGCACGCCCTTCTTCTTGGGCCCGCGCATGACCTGGACCCGCGGGAACTCCTCGTTCATGGTCACGGCGAGGGACGGGTAGCTCTTGTCGTCCCGGTACTTCACGTTGAACCGGGGGTCGTACTCCTTGATCCAGGAGTACTCCAGCTGGAGCGCCTCGACCTCGGTGGACACCACGGTCCACTCCACGGAGGCGGCCGTCGTCACCATGGTCGCCGTACGCGGGTGCAGCCCGGCGACGTCCTGGAAGTAGTTCGCCAGGCGCTGGCGCAGGCTCTTGGCCTTGCCGACGTAGATCACGCGGCGGTGCTCGTCACGGAACCGGTAGACGCCCGGGGAATCCGGGATCTGTCCCGGCTGGGGACGGTAGCTGGAAGGGTCGGCCATGCCGCCACCATACTGGCGCCCACCGACAACCCGAACGCCCGCGCCCCCACGCTCCGCGCCCCGGTCCGCGCAGTTCCCCGCGCCCCTGATGGAGGTGCCCCCACTGCCCGGTCGTGTGCGGGCCACCCGCCCCTGATCGCGCAGTTCCCCGCGCCGCCGAGGGTCCCCCCCTCGCCCGGTCGTCGGCTGCGGGCCGTACGGGCTGAGCGCGCAGTTCCCCGCGCCGCGGGCATGGCGCCCCTCAGGGACACGGGGAACGGCGCGACCAACCACGGACAGCCCGCACCGAACCGGCCGGACCAGCACCGTCAGGGGCGCGGGAACTGCGCGGACGGCCACGGTCGGCCCGCAGCCGACACGACTCCCCCGGGCCCGGGCCCGACCGAACGGGAGCTGGGGGTGCGGCGCGGGAGCCGGGGGATCACCGGGACCGGGCCTGGCCCGCTCAGCCGGCGATCAGCTTGCCGCCCTCCGCCCGGACCGGAACCGCCGGCAGCGGGTCGGTGGCCGGCCCGCGCAGCACCTTGCCGGTGGCTACATCGAAGCGGCTGCCGTGGCAGGGGCAGTTGCCCTGCCCCTCGACGATCTTGTCCAGGACGCAGCCGGCGTGCGTGCACTGGGCGCTGAACGCCTTGTACTGGCCCTCCGCCGGGCAGCTGACCACGAGCTTCCGCTCCCGGTACAGCTTCGCGCCGCCGACCGGCACCTCGGAGGCGGCACCCAGCTCCACCGGGGCCGTGGGGACGGCCGGGGAGCCGGCGCCGCTGTTGGTCTCGGTGGAGCAGGCGGTGAGCGCCGCACTGGCCCCGGCGGCCCCGACGATCGCGGCGGCGCCCTTGAGCACGGTACGGCGGGCGGCGGGCTGCGGCGCGGACATGCGGTTCTCCTGGCGTGAGGGTTTTGGGCCCATCTGACGATACCGGCGGGGGATGGGATACCTTCCCCGCGTGATCGTCGTCGGTGGAGAAGCCCTGATCGACCTCGTGCCCGTGGCGCAGCCGCCGGGTGCGCTGCTGCCGCGGCCCGGCGGAGGCCCGTACAACACCGCCGTGGCCCTCGGCCGGCTCGGCGCCGAGGTCGCGTTCTGCTCGCGGGTCTCGTCCGACGGCTTCGGCGAGAGCCTGCTGGCGGGGCTGGGCGCGGCCGGGGTGGACTGCTCGCTGGTGCAGCGCGGCCCGGAGCCCACCACGCTGGCCGTGCCCTCGCTGGGTCCGGACGGGTCGGCGGCGTACGGCTTCTACGTCGAGGGCACCGCGGACCGGCTGTTCCGGCTGCCCGGGGCGCTGCCGCCGGGGGCCCGGGCACTGGCGCTCGGCACCTGCTCGCTGGTGCTGGAGCCGGGCGCGAGCGCGTACGCGGCCCTGCTGCGCCGGGAGGCGGGGCGCGGGCTGCTGACCCTGCTGGACCCGAACGTGCGGCCGGCGCTGATAGCGGATCCGGCCGCGTACCGGGCCCGGTTCCTGGGCTGGCTGCCGTCGGTGTCGGTGCTGAAGCTGTCGGAGGACGACGCCGACTGGCTCGGCGGGCGGGTGGCGGACTGGCTGGCGGCGGGCCCGTCGGCGGTGGTGCTGACGCGCGGGGCACGGGGGATGAGCGTGTGGACGCGGGAGGGCGCCCGGTACGCGGTGCCCTCGCCGGCGGTGTCCGTGGCGGACACGATCGGCGCGGGCGACACGGCCAGCGCGGCGCTGCTGCACCGCCTGGCGGCCCCGGGCGGCGGTCCCGGCGGCACGGTGGACTGGCCGGAGGTCCTGGCGTACGCCGCCCGTGCGGCGGCACTGACCTGTACCCGGACGGGAGCCGAGCCGCCGTACGCGGCCGAACTCGGCTGAGCGTCGCCGGGGCGGCCCGGAGGGTGTGCACGCAACGACCCTGCTCCTGCCCGAGGGGTGTCCCCTGGCAGGAGCAGGACCGGCCGGCGCTGTGCAGCCCCGCTGCGGCTGCGGCTACGCCGTGCGGGCGCGGGCCGCGGTCTTCTTGGCGGCGGTCTTCTTGGCCGCGGTGGTCTTCCGGGCGGCGGTCTTCTTCGCCGGGGCGGCGGCCGGGGCCGCGTCGGAGATCCGCTCCGCGCCGAGGATGTCCCGCAGGAACTTGCCGGTGTGGCTGTCGCCCACGGACGCCACCTGCTCGGGGGTGCCTTCGGCGACGACGAGTCCGCCGCCGTAGCCGCCTTCCGGGCCCATGTCGATGACCCAGTCCGCGGTCTTGATGACGTCCAGGTTGTGCTCGATGACGATCACCGAGTTCCCCTTGTCCACCAGCCCCGACAGCACCTTGATCAGCTTCGAGATGTCCTCGAAGTGCAGGCCGGTCGTCGGCTCGTCGAGGACGTACACCGTTCGCCCCGTCGACCGCTTCTGCAGCTCCGACGCCAGCTTCACGCGCTGCGCCTCACCGCCGGACAGTGTCGGCGCGGACTGGCCGAGCCGGACGTAGCCGAGGCCGACCTCGGTCAGCGTCTTCAGGTGCCGGGCGATCGTCGGGACCGCCTCGAAGAACTCCAGCGCCTCCTCGATCGGCATGTTGAGGACCTCTGCGATGGACTTGCCCTTGTAGTGGACCTCCAGCGTCTCCCGGTTGTACCGGTCGCCGTGGCAGACCTCGCAGGGGACGTACACGTCCGGCAGGAAGTTCATCTCGATCTTGATCGTGCCGTCGCCGGAGCAGTTCTCGCACCGGCCGCCCTTGACGTTGAAGGAGAAGCGGCCCGGCAGGTAGCCGCGCACCTTCGCCTCCATCGTCTCCGCGAACAGCTTGCGGACGTGGTCGAAGACGCCCGTGTACGTCGCCGGGTTGGACCGCGGGGTGCGGCCGATCGGAGACTGGTCGACGTGCACGACCTTGTCGACGAGGTCGTCGCCCTCGACGCGGGTGTGCCGGCCGGGTACCGAGCGGGCGCCGTTCAGCTCGCGCGCCAGGTGCGTGTACAGGATGTCGTTGACGAGCGTCGACTTGCCGGAGCCCGAGACGCCGGTGACGGCCGTGAGCACGCCCAGCGGGAAGGAGACGTTGATGTCCCGCAGGTTGTTCTCCTTGGCCCCGTGGACCGTGAGCTTGCGGCTCCCGTTGACGGGCCGACGCACGTCCGGCACGGCGATGGACCGCTTCCCGGACAGGTACTGCCCGGTCATGGAGGCGTTGTTGTCCAGGAGCTCCTTGAGCGAGCCGCTGTGCACGACCTTGCCGCCGTGCTCACCGGCGCCGGGGCCGATGTCGACGACCCAGTCGGCGGTCTTGATGGTGTCCTCGTCGTGCTCGACGACGATCAGGGTGTTGCCCATGTCGCGGAGCCGGACGAGCGTCTCGATCAGCCGGTGGTTGTCGCGCTGGTGGAGGCCGATGGAGGGCTCGTCCAGCACGTACAGCACGCCGACCAGACCGGAGCCGATCTGGGTGGCCAGCCGGATGCGCTGGGCCTCGCCGCCCGACAGGGTGCCGGCCGCCCGGTTCAGCGACAGGTAGTCCAGGCCCACGTCGACGAGGAACCGGAGCCTTTCGTTGACCTCCTTCAGGACCCGCTCGGCGATCTTCTTGTCGCGGGCGTCGAGCCGGAGCCGGCCCAGGAACTCCGCGCACTCGCTGATCGACATCGCGGCGACCTCGGCGATGGACCTCTCCATCACCGTCACCGCGAGGACGATCGGCTTGAGCCGGGTTCCCTCGCAGGTGGGGCAGGGCACCTCGCGCATGTACCCCTCGAAGCGCTCGCGGCTCGCGTCGCTCTCGGACTCCGCATGCCGGCGCCGGACGAACGGCACGGCTCCCTCGAACGCCGTCGTGTACGCGCGCTCACGCCCGTAGCGGTTGCGGTAGCGGACTTCGATCTGCGTCTTGTGCCCGTAGAGCAGGGCCTTCCTGGCCCGCTGCGGCAGCCCGGCCCACGGGATGTCCGTACGGAATCCCAGCTCGTCCGCGAGGGCGCCGATGAGCCGCTGGAAGTAGTCCTTGGTGTGGCCGAGCGACCACGGCGAGACGGCGCCCTCGTCGAGGGACTTCTCCTCGTCCGGGACGATCAGCTCCGGGTCCACCTCCATGCGCGTGCCGATGCCGGTGCACTCGGGGCAGGCGCCGAAGGGCGAGTTGAAGGAGAAGGAGCGCGGCTCCAGCTCCTCGAACGACAGGTCGTCGTACGGGCAGTAGAGGTGCTCGGAGAACATCCGCTCGCGCTCGGGGTCGTCCTCGGGGAGGTCGACGAAGTCGAGGATCACCATGCCGCCGGAGAGACCGAGGGCGGTCTCCACGGAATCGGTGAGCCGGCGCTTGGCGCTGTCCTTCACGGTGAGGCGGTCGACGACCACCTCGATGGTGTGCTTCTCCTGCTTCTTGAGCTTCGGCGGCTCGGAGAGCTGGACGGTCGTCCCGTCCACCCGGGCCCGGCTGTAGCCCTTCGTCTGCAGGTCGGCGAAGAGGTCGACGAACTCGCCCTTGCGCTCGCGCACCAGCGGGGAGAGCACCTGGAAGCGGCTGCCCTCGGGCAGCGCCAGCACCTTGTCGACGATGGCCTGCGGGGACTGCCGTGAGATCGGGCGGCTGCACTCGGGGCAGTGGGGCTTGCCGATGCGCGCGAAGAGCAGACGGAGGTAGTCGTAGACCTCGGTGATGGTGCCGACCGTCGAGCGCGGGTTGCGCGAGGTCGACTTCTGGTCGATCGAGACCGCCGGAGAGAGGCCCTCGATGAAGTCCACGTCGGGCTTGTCCATCTGGCCCAGGAACTGGCGGGCGTACGACGAGAGCGACTCGACGTAGCGGCGCTGGCCCTCGGCGAAGATCGTGTCGAAGGCCAGGGAAGACTTGCCGGACCCGGACAGACCCGTGAAGACGATGAGCGAGTCGCGGGGCAGGTCGAGCGAAACGTTCTTGAGGTTGTGCTCGCGAGCGCCACGAACGATGAGTCGGTCGGTCACGCCGGTCCGCACCTTTCTTGAGAGAGCGGGGGCACGGGCCCCCGTCCCAGGGTATGGGGGGCGCCTCTGCATTGGAGTCGAGCTGAGGAGTCGAGCTGGACTTCCGAGCGTATAGCACGCGCATTCGATTTACGGCACTCCGCCGACTGCTTCACCCGTTCGTGTGGCCGGGGACGCGGGCCACTACGCTCGGCTCCATGACCGATCATGTGCACGACCTGCAAGTTGTACGTGAAGCCACGGAGCGGCTGCTGACCGCGGTCGCACGACTGGACAACGCCGCCCTGGCCGAGGAGTCACACCTCCCGGGCTGGACCCGCGGCCATGTGCTCGCCCACCTCTCCCGCAACGCCGACGCCCTCGTCAACGTCCTCGCCGGGCGGCCCATGTACGAGAGCGCCGACGCCCGCGACAAGGACATCGAGCAGGGCTCCGGCCGCCCGCTCCAGGAGCAGCTCGCCGACCTGCAGGCCAGCCACGACCGCCTCATGGCGCAGACCGCGGGCGACCAGGACTGGTCCCGCACCGTCGAGCTCCGGGGCGGTGTCACCGACCTGGCCTCGAACGTGCCGTTCCGGCGCCTCGTCGAGGTCGAGCTGCACCACGTCGACCTGAACGTCGGCTACGGCCTGGAGGACCTCCCGGAGGAGTTCACCGGCCGCGAGATCGACTTCCTCGCCGACCGCTGGTCCGCGCGTCCCGAGGTGCCGCCCACCGCCCTGGCCGCCGACGACGGCCGCACGTGGCGCACGGGCGCGGCCGGGGAGCCGGCCGTCACCGTCACCGGCCCGGCCGCCGCGCTCCTGGCCTGGCTGGCCGGCCGCGGCGACAAGGGCGCCTCCCTGACCACCTCCGGCGGCCCCCTCCCGGCCCTCCCGCCGCTCTAGGATCAGCACATGACGTACACCGGAGCGGTCAAGGTCGGCGGTCCCGCCGACGTACACGAACTCGCGGACCTGATGATCTCCAAGGTCGCGGTGGGTCCCATGGACAACAACGCCTACCTGCTGCGGTGCCGGGCCACCGGCGAGCAGCTGCTGATCGACGCGGCCGCCGAGCCCCACACGCTGCTGACCCTGATCGGCGACAGCGGCATCGCGTCCGTCGTCACCACCCACCAGCACGGCGACCACTGGGGCGCCCTGAGGGAGGTGGTCGACGCGACCGGCGCGCGGACGTACGCCGGCGCCCTCGATGCCGAGGGCATCCCGGTACCCACCGACGTGCCCGTCGAGGACGGGGACGTGATCAGGGTGGGCCGGGTCGAACTGACCGCCCGGCACCTGGTCGGGCACACCCCCGGCTCGATCGCCCTGGTCTACGACGACCCGCACGGGCACGCGCACGTGTTCACCGGGGACTGCCTCTTCCCCGGCGGCGTCGGCAACACCCACGACGACCCGAAGGCCTTCGCCAGCCTCATCGACGACGTGGAGCAGAAGCTGTTCGGGCAGCTTCCGGACGAGACCTGGGTGTACCCGGGCCACGGCAACGACACCACGCTCGGTGCCGAGCGGCCGCATCTGGCCGAGTGGCGCGAGCGCGGCTGGTAGGTCTCGGTCATCCCTCCGGGCCCGTGCACTCGTTCCGGTCGAAGATGACCGAACGCACGTCCCGGGGGCGCGGGGAGGGGTAACTGCTGCACCATGCAACAGGCCCCTTCCCCGTCCCCGTCCCCCGTCCCCCGATCCCCCTCGATGCTGCGCCTCGCGTCGGCCGCGCTCGCCGGCACCGCGATCGAGTTCTACGACTTCTTCGTGTACGGCACGGCCGCGGCACTGGTCCTCGGTCCGCTCTTCTTCCCCTCCTTCTCCCCGCTCGCCGGCACCCTGGCCGCCTTCGGCACGTTCGGGGTCGGCTTCCTCGCCCGCCCGCTGGGCTCGGCGCTCTTCGGGCACGTCGGCGACCGGTACGGCCGGCGTCCGGTACTGCTCGCCTCGCTGCTGCTGACCGGCCTGGCGACGGTGGCGGTCGGCTGCGTGCCCACCTACGCCTCCATCGGGCTGGCCGCGCCGGTGCTGTTGCTCGTGCTGCGCTTCCTCCAGGGCCTCGGCCTCGGCGGCGAGTGGGGCGGGGCGGTCCTGGTCACCGCCGAGCACGCCCCCGAGGGGCGGCGCGGGCTGTGGTCGAGCTTCCCGCAGGTGGGCCCGTCGGTGGGCTTCCTGCTGGCCAACGGCATCACCCTGGCACTGTCCGCGACGCTGACCGACGCCCAGTTCGCCGCTTGGGGTTGGCGGCTGCCGTTCTGGGCGGCGGGGCTGCTGGCCCTGGCGGGGCTGTGGCTGCGCCACTCCGTAGAGGAGACCCCGCAGTTCCGTGCGCTGGCCGAGAGCGGGCAGCGGGCCGAGGCCCCCCTGTCGGAGGTGGTGCGCGGGCACTGGCGGCTGATCCTGCTGACCGGCGGGGCGCTGGCGGCCGCGTACGCGGTCTTCTACGGGGTCAGCACCTGGTCCCTCGCGTACGGCACCGAGCACCTCGGCGTGGACCGCACCACGATGCTGGTGTGCATCATGACCGGCGTGGGGATCATGGCCCTGTGGACGCCGGTGGCGGCGGTCCTCGGCGACCGCTGGGGCCGACGCCCGCTGTGCCTGGCCGGGTGTGCGGCCTGCGCCCTGTGGATGGCCCCGTTCGCGACGCTGCTGGCGACGGCGGACGCGGTGCCGATCGCGGTGGGCGCGGTCGGCGCGCTGCTGTGCATCGGGACGGTGCTGGCGGTGATCGGCGCGTACCTGCCGGAGTTGTACGCCCCGCGGATCCGCTGCACGGGCGCGGCCGTCGGCTACAACCTGGGCGGGGTACTGGGCGGTGCGCTGACCCCGATCGTGGCGACGGCGCTGGCGGACGGCTCCGGTCCGCCGTGGGGCGTGGCGGCCTACCTGGGCGGGATGGGGCTGGTGAGCCTGGTGTGCTTCGCGTTGCTGCCGGAGACCAACCCGGAGCTGGTGCGACGGGCCGCGAACACGGAAGCGGGGGCGCCCGAAGCGGCCGCCCCCGTGTAGCCCCGGGCCGGGGCCTTCCGTGCCGTGCCGGCGTCAGGCCTCGATGCTCTCCGGGGTCTGCTCGCCGTCGCGGCGGGCGGCCGGTACGGCGGTCGCCTCGGCGGCCGCCTGCTTCTTCGAGGCCATCAGGCTGGTGATGGTGGTGATCACGAGGACACCGCAGATGACCCCGAGGGAGACCGGGATGGAGATCTGCGGGACGTGGACCCCGGACTCGTGCAGGGCGTGGAGGACCAGCTTGACGCCGATGAAGCCGAGGATGACGGACAGGCCGTAGCTGAGGTGGACCAGCTTCTTGAGCAGGCCGCCGATGAGGAAGTACAGCTGGCGCAGACCCATCAGGGCGAAGGCGTTGGCCGTGAAGACGATGTACGGGTCCTGGGTGAGGCCGAAGATCGCGGGGATCGAGTCCAGGGCGAACAGCACGTCGGTGGTACCGATGGCGAGCATGACCACCATCAGCGGGGTCAGGATCCGCTTGCCGTTGTTCGTGATGAACAGCTTGGTGCCGTGGTACCGGTCGGCGACGCCGAACTTCTTCTCGATCGACTTCAGGAGGCGGTTCTCCTCGAACTCGTCCTCCTCCTCACCCGCGCGGGCCTCCTGGATGAGCTTCCAGGCGGTGTAGATCAGGAAGGCGCCGAAGAGGTAGAAGACCCAGGAGAAGGTGGTGATGATCGCGGCGCCGGCGGCGATGAAGATCGCGCGCAGGACCAGGGCGATCAGCACGCCGACGAGCAGGACCCGCTGCTGGAGGTGCGAGGGCACCGAGAACTTCGCCATGATCAGGACGAAGACGAAGAGGTTGTCGACGCTCAGGGACTTCTCGGTGATGAAGCCGGCGAAGAACTCCTGGGAGGCCTGGCCGTTGCCGAAGTACATCAGGCCCACACCGAAGAGCGCGGCGAGGACGATCCAGATGACGGTCCAGGTGCCGGCTTCCTTGATCGACACGTCGTGCGGTTTGCGGCCGATGAAGAAATCGGCGCCGATGAGGATGCACAGACCGAGAATGGTCAGCACCCACACGTTCAACGAAACATCCACGGTTCAGGCCTCCGGCAGATGGCTTGGCACACAGGTCAGCGACATCGCTGCCGGAGGTCTCTTCCACCCTGGCGGCCTGGAGGCCGTGGGCCGGCGCCCCGGGACCGCCTATGGGTCCGTACTGACGGGCACGCCGTAGCAGGAAAGCAGGAATACTCCCCTCCGCGGGCACCAGGATACCCGCGGAGGAGTGAAAAGGTAAAGGGAACACCAAGGACTGGTCACGGGCGGGCATGGCGGCGGGCCGTGGCGACCCGCTGCAGCGCCTCCTCCAGGACCAGGCTGCCGGGCGGCGGCAGGTCCGGCTCGAAGGTCCAGTGGTGGCCGACCCACGGGTCGGCGAGGTGGTCGTCGGGCACCGGCGTCAGCCGCATCAGCGACCGCCACAGGGGGTCCAGCAGGGGCCCGTACGCCGTCGACTCGTCGCGGTCGGCCACCATCAGCAGGTGCACGCCGACCGCCGGGCCCTCGTCGGCCAGGTAGCGCAGCTGCGTGACGGCCCGGTCGTCGAAGCCGTGCGGGAAGTCGTGCACGATCAGCAGTTGCTCGGCCGTGTCCACGTCGGGCGGCAGTTCCTCGGGCGCCCCGGCCCGCAGCGCCATCTGGACGAGGTCCACCCGGCGGGTCAGCCGCGCCAGGATCTCGGAGACTGCGGCGGCTCCGGCGGCGGGCGGCGCGGCGAGCACTCCGGCGTGCACCAGCGGACCCAGGGAGGCGGCCCCGGCCCCGGCCGCGTCGATCACGTGGACGGAGAACCGGCCGGCGGGGTGGACGGCGAGCAGCCGCGCCGCGTGCGCGACGGCCGTGTCCATGGCGGCCTTGCGGAGCCGGTCGGTGTCGGTGGCCATCGCGGCCTCGGAGCCGGTGCGACCGTTGTCGATCCACAGGCCGCGCTCCAGCGGGACCCGCACGAGCATGGGGATCCGCAGACCGGGCCGCTCCGGCAGGTGCAGGTCCCCGAGGCGCAGGGCCATCGGGGATTCCTCCGGCAGGGTGTGCCCCTGCCAGACGGGGCTGGACCAGCGGGCGTACGCGGCCGGCAGGGCCGGTTCGACCACCTCGGCCTCGGCGGTCAGCTGGGCGAGGTCCCGGTCGAGGGCGGTCTTGGCCTGGGCGACGAGCTCCTCGCGGCGGGCCCGGGCCGCCGCCTGGGCGGGGCCGCCGGCGCCGGCCGCGCGGTCGCGGGGGTCGGTCAGGGCCTGTTCGAGCTCGCGGTCGAGCCGGGAGTCGGCGAAGTCGCAGGCGCTGCGGTACGCCGCGACCGTCCGGGCCAGGTCCTCGAACATGCCCCAGACCTGGTTGTAGAGCCGCTCGTCCATGGACCAGCCGGAGGCGTCGCCCGCGACGGGAGCGGGCGGCTCGCCGGGCCGGCCGGGAGCGGCAGCAGCGGGTGCGGGCTCGGGCGGCTCGCTGGTGGTGCGGCGGCGGCGCGGGTGCACGTAGTCGATGGTCGGCGGCCCGCCCGCGGAGTCCGCGGGGGCGGCGGCCGGGGCGGGGCCCGGCGTACCGGCGTACGGGACGCCGGAGACGGGGACGGTGACCGGCTCCGGATCCTGCCGGACGGACGGCCCGGAGGGTCCGGAAGGACCGGACGGCCCGGAGGGTCCGGACGGCCCCGACGGCCCGGGGACCGCGTGGCCGTGCGGCGGGGTGGGCGCGGCCGCGGCCGGTACGGGTGCCGTGGCGAGGCTGGCGCGGTCGGCCGCCCCCGCCACCGCGGAGGCCAGCTCCGCGGCCACCGGGGCGCCCAGCCCGGCGTCGGCGAGCAGTGCGGCGAGCCCGTCGGCGTACCCCTGGCCGACGGCGCGGACCTTCCAGGCGTCCTGACGGCGGTACAGCTCCAGGGCCACCACGGCCGTCTCCTGGTCCAGGCCCGCCAGCGCGTACCCGGCGAGCCGGTCGCCCCCCGGGGCGGCCACGGCCACGGACGGGGCCGGTACCGCCCCGAAGCGGGCCGGGCCGCCGGGCGGCAGGAGGAGGACCACCTTCACCTGGTGCACCTCGGGCGCGACGGCGCCGAGGTCGACCGCGAAGCGGTGCTCGCCCGCCGCCGAACCCGGCACTTCCAGCCCGGGCAGGGCGGGAGAGCCGGGGTGGGCCAGCGCGCCGGGACCGGTGAGCCGGCCCTCGCCGTCGCAGGCGGCGGCCAGGGCGAGCACCGGTGCGCCCGCCGTGACCCTGATCTCCACCCGGCTCTGGGACAGGGGGTGGTTCTGCCCCCGGACCAGTTCGGCCGTCATCGTGCAGCCCTCCCCCGTTGCCTTGCTCTTCCGCTCCGCCGTGTACTGCTTACAGGTGCGGCACGATCGCCGGCATCAGGTCCTGGAACGTGCGGCCGTTGGCCGCCGCGCCCAGGGCCGTCATCTGCCAGCCGCTGCCGCTGCGCGACACCTTGGCCATGATCTGCGCCGTGTACTGGCCGCCGCCGTCGAGGGTGTACCGGGCCAGCTCCTGGCCGTTGGTCTCGTCGACGAGGCGGCAGAACGCGTTCTGCACCTCCTGGAACGTCTGGCCGGTGAACGAGTTCACGGTGAAGACGATCTGGTCGATGTGGACCGGGACGCGCTGGAGGTCGACGAGGATCGACTCGTCGTCCCCGCCCTGGCCGGCGCCGCCGATCAGGTTGTCGCCGGTGTGCCGGACCGAACCGTCGTCGCTCTGCAGGTGCCGGAAGAACACCACGTCCACCGGCTGCTTTTCGGCGAACAGCACCGCCGAGGCGTCGAGGTCGACTTCCCGCGTCCGCGAGCCGAACAGGCCGCGGCGCTTGGCCGCCTGCCAGCCGAGCCCCATGCGGACCGACGTCAGTGAGCCGCCGTCACCCTTCGTCAGACTGATGGCCTGACCCTTGGTCAAATTGACCGTCACCGCTGTCCCCTTTCCATAGCCACCCCCAGGCAGCGTGTACCTGCGGCTGCCGCCAACCCTACTGACCTCCGTGGGGGTCAGGCGAGGCCCGCTTCCTTCATCTGCCGCAGCTCCTTCTTCAGCTCGCTCACCTCGTCCCGGATACGGGCCGCGACCTCGAACTGCAGCTCGGCCGCGGCGGCCCGCATGCGCTCGGTCATCTGCTCGATGAGCGAGGCCAGTTCCTCGGCCGGGCGGTCCGTCACCGCCACGGCGGCCTTGGCGCCCTTGGCTCCCTTGGCCGCCTTGCCCGGCGCGGCCTTGGCCCCCGACAGGGCGGGCACGGGGGCCTTGGCGCCCTTGCCGTCCTTCGACTGGCGGTAGCCGGTACCGAGCAGCTGCTCGGTGTCGAGCTCCTCGCGGGCGATGGTGGCGACGATGTCGCTGATCTTCTTGCGCAGCGGCTGCGGGTCGATCCCGTTGGCCGTGTTGTACGCGATCTGCTTCTCCCGGCGCCGGTTGGTCTCGTCGATGGCCTTCTCCATCGCCGGGGTCATCTTGTCCGCGTACATGTGGACCTGGCCGGAGACGTTGCGCGCCGCGCGGCCGATGGTCTGGATCAGCGAGGTGCCCGAGCGCAGGAAGCCCTCCTTGTCGGCGTCGAGGATCGCCACCAGGGACACCTCGGGCAGGTCCAGGCCCTCGCGCAGGAGGTTGATGCCGACCAGCACGTCGTACTCGCCGGCCCGCAGCTCGCGCAGCAGCTCGACGCGGCGCAGCGTGTCGACGTCGCTGTGCAGGTAGCGCACCGCGATGCCGAGCTCCAGGAAGTAGTCCGTGAGGTCCTCGGCCATCTTCTTGGTGAGGGTGGTGACCAGGACGCGCTCGTCCCGCTCCACCCGCTGCCGGATCTCGTGGACCAGGTCGTCGATCTGCCCCTCGGTGGGCTTGACGACGACCTCGGGGTCGACGAGGCCGGTGGGGCGGATGATCTGCTCGACGAAGCCGTCGCCACGGGAGAGCTCGTACGGGCCCGGGGTCGCCGACAGGTAGACCGTCTGGCCGACGCGCTCCAGGAACTCTTCCCACTTCAGCGGCCGGTTGTCGAGCGCGGACGGCAGCCGGAAGCCGTGGTCGACGAGGGTCCGCTTGCGGGAGGCGTCGCCCTCGTACATGGCGCCGATCTGCGGCACGGTGACGTGGGACTCGTCGATGACGAGGAGGAAGTCGTCGGGGAAGTAGTCGAGGAGGGTGTGCGGCGGGGAGCCGGGCTCGCGGCCGTCCATGTGCAGCGAGTAGTTCTCGATGCCGGAGCAGGACCCGATCTGCTGCATCATCTCCAGGTCGTACGTGGTGCGCATGCGCAGCCGCTGGGCCTCCAGCAACTTGCCCTGCTTCTCCAGCTCGGCGAGGCGCTCGGCGAGCTCCGTCTCGATGCCGCGGATCGCGTTGTGCATGCGCTCGGGGCCCGCGATGTAGTGGCTGGCGGGGAAGACGTACAGTTCGCGGTCCTCGGTGATGACCTCGCCGGTCAGCGGGTGCAGCGTGGAGAGGGCCTCGATCTCGTCCCCGAACATCTCGATGCGGACGGCCAGTTCCTCGTAGACCGGGAAGATCTCGATGGTGTCGCCGCGCACCCGGAAGGTGCCGCGGGTGAAGGCCACGTCGTTGCGGGTGTACTGGATGTCGACGAAGCGGCGCAGCAGCTGGTCCCGGTCGATCTCCTCCCCGACCTTGAGGGGGACCATCCGGTCGACGTACTCCTGCGGGGTACCGAGGCCGTAAATGCAGGAGACCGACGCGACCACGACGACGTCCCGCCGGGTCAGCAGCGAGTTCGTCGCGGAGTGGCGCAGCCGCTCCACCTCCTCGTTGATCGAGGAGTCCTTCTCGATGTACGTGTCCGACTGCGGTACGTACGCCTCGGGCTGATAGTAGTCGTAGTACGAGACGAAGTATTCGACCGCGTTGTTCGGCAGGAGTTCGCGGAACTCGTTCGCCAGCTGGGCGGCGAGCGTCTTGTTCGGCGCCATGACCAAGGTGGGCCGCTGGAGCTTCTCGATCATCCAGGCGGTCGTCGCCGACTTTCCCGTGCCGGTCGCGCCCAGCAGGACGACATCCTTCTCACCTGCGCGGATGCGCTTCTCCAGCTCGGCGATGGCCGTCGGCTGGTCACCACTGGGCTGGTAGGAGCTGACGACCTCGAAAGGTGCCACCGTGCGTTCGATCTTCGATACGGGCCGCATGACTCCACCGTACGACCCGGCACTGACACTCATGCACCCGCACGGCCCCACGGGCGGGCGGGGACCGGGCAGGGGCGGGGCGCCCGGCGCCCCTTCCCCCTTTCTGGTCCGTTTGTCGTAGTTCGGTGGCGCCCCGGTGATCTTCAACCCCATGATCGCTCCAACGGACACCGCAGTCGCTGCGTCGCGGAACGCCTGCCGTTCTGCGCCCGTTTGACGCCGGAGCAGGGTTCACGACCCGAGGAGAACGCACATGTACGTCCGACCCTCCGCAGCAGCAACCGCCGCATTCCTGGGCTTCGCCCTCACCGCGATGGGCGGGTCGGCCGCGACCGCCGCCACCGACCCCGGGGCCCGCGCCGCCCGGCCGGGGGTGCTCGGCCCCGTCGTGTACGCCCACCGGGGGGCTTCGGCGTACGCCCCGGAGAACACGCTGGCCGCGGTGGACGCGGCGCTGCGGCTGGGCTTCTCCTGGGTCGAGAACGACGTCCAGCGCACCCGGGACGGCGAGCTGGTCGTGATCCACGACGACACCCTGGCCCGCACCACGAACGTGGAGGAGGTGTTCCCGGACCGCGCGCCCTGGCGGGTGCGGGACTTCACGGCGGCCGAAATCGCCCGGCTCGACGCGGGCAGCTGGTTCGGCCCGGCGTGGGCGGGCGCCCGCGTGCCCACACTGCGGGAGTACCTGGACCGGGTCGAGCGCAACCGGCAGCGGCTGCTGCTGGAGATCAAGAAGCCGGAGCTCTACCCCGGGATCGAGAAGCAGACCCTGGAGGTGCTGGACGCGGCCGGGTGGCTCGATCCGGGCCACGTCCAGCGCCGCCTGGTCGTGCAGAGCTTCAGCGCCGACACCGTGCGCGCCGTGCACGAGCTGCGGCCGGACCTCGTGACGGCCTTCCTGGGCACGCCGAAGGTGGCCGACCTGCCGAAGTACGCCGAGTTCACGGACCGCATCAACCCCTGGCACACCACCATCTCGGCGGAGTGGGTGGCGGCGGTGCACGGCCTGGCAGGGGCCCACGGCAAGGCGATGGAGGTGGACACCTGGATCGTCGACGACGCGGTGACCGCCCGGAAGGTCCGCGGGATGGGCGTGGACGGGATCATCACGAACGCCCCGGACGTGGTGCGGCAGGCGGTGATCGGGGGGTTCGCCGAATGATCCGCGCCGGGCGGACCGGGCCGCCGGCCGCCGGGCCGCCTGCTGCTGGGCCGGCTGCTGCCGGGGCGTCGGGGCCGGGCCGGCGCTGGCTGCCGGTGGCCGCCCGTACGGTGGAGGGGTGGACACCACCGACCGGCCGCGCGGGCCGCACCTGGAATGGACCGTCGTCCCGAGCGACATCGGTCCGCTGCTTCTGGCCGCGACCCCGGAGGGCCTGGTCCGGGTCGAGTTCCATGCCGCCCCGGACCGGGTCGAGCGGATGATCGGCGCGCTGGTCTCCCGGGTCGGCGCCGAGGCCCTGCGGCCGGCGCGGGGCGAGGAGGTGCTGCTCGCCGAGCCGGTGCGCCAGCTCTCCGCGTACTTCGCGGGCTCGCTGCGGCGCTTCGAGCTGCCGCTGGACTGGCGGCTGAGCTCCGGTTTCCCCCGGACGGTGCTCCAGGAGCTGGACCGCTCGGTGCCGTACGGGTCGGTCGTCGGGTACGGGGAGCTGGCCGCCCGCGTCGGGCAGCCGGGCGCCGCCCAGGCCGTGGGCCGTGCCATGGGGTCCAATCCGCTGCCGTTGGTGGTGGCCTGCCACCGGGTCGTGGAGAACGACGGCGGGATCGGCGGCTTCGGCGGCGGCGTGGAGACCAAGCGGGCGCTGCTGGCGCTGGAGGGCGTGCTTCCGCAGCCGCTGTTCTGACGGCAGGAGGCAGGGCCGGGCGGGCGGGCTCCGGACGGGCAGGGAGCGGCGTTTTTCCTGTTCCGCCGAACGGTAAGGGGTGGGAAACTGCTGCGGTGACTACTCCTGCCGCACCAGGCTCCGCCGCTCCCGCCGCCGCCACGCCGCGCCGCCCCGGACGTCCGCAGTGAGCGCCGCGCCCGGCACCGGGACGGGCACCGGCACCGGCCGGCCCGTCACGCCCGTGGACCCGGCCGAGCTGCCCCGGCTGCGCCGCCGCACCTCCTCCGTGCTGATCGCCTCCCAGATCCTGGGCGGCCTCGGCGTGCCCGTCAGCATCGCCCTGACCCCGGCCCTCGCCACCGAGGTCAGCGGCACCGAGTCACTGTCCGGGCTCGCCTCGACCGCCGCCGTGGTCGGCACCGCGCTCGTCTCGCTGCCCCTCGCCGCCCTGATGACCGCACGCGGCCGCAGGCCGGGGCTGGTCCTCGGGTACGCGATCGGGGCCGCGGGCGCGGCCCTGGTGGTGCTGGCCGCCGCCATCCGGAGCTTCCCGCTGCTCATGCTCGGCATGGCCGCGTTCGGAGCCGCCTCCTCCGCCAACCTCCAGGCCCGGTTCGCCGCCGCCGACCTGGCCGCCCCGGACCACCGCGCCCGGGCCATCTCCGTCGTGGTCTGGGCCTCCACCATCGGCGCCGTGCTCGGCCCCAACCTCTCCGCCCCTGCCAGCCGCAGCTTCGCCGGGACCTCCATACCCGAGACGGCGGGCCCCTTCCTGTGGGCCGGCGCCGTCTTCGTCCTGACCGGGTCCCTGATCGCCGTGTTCCTGCGGCCCGATCCGCTGCTCACCGCCCGGGCACTGGCCGGGCCCGAAGAGCACGTCCGCGGGGGCCACTCGCTGCGCGCCGGGTTGGCGGCGGTCAAGGCCGCCCCACGGGCGCGGCTCGCGCTGGTCACCGTCGCGGCGTCGCACACCAGCATGGTCTCGATCATGGTGATGACCCCGGTCGACCTGGGCCACCACGGCGCCGGGATCCAGCTCATCGGACTGGTGATCAGCGGGCACATCGCCGGCATGTTCGCCTTCTCGCCGGTCATGGGTTGGCTGTCGGACCGGCTCGGCCGACTGTCCGTGATCGGCCTGGCGGCCGGACTGCTGTCGCTGGCCGCACTGCTCGCCGGCACCGCGGGCCCGCGCCACGGGCAGAGCGCGCTCGGCCTGTTCCTGCTGGGCCTCGGCTGGTCGGCCGGCATGGTCTCCGGCTCGGCGCTGCTGACCGACTCGGTGCCGACCCGCGCCCGGGCCGCCGTACAGGGCCTGAGCGACCTGACGATGAACACCTGCGCGGGCGTCGGCGGCGCGCTGGCCGGCCTGGTCATGGCGGAGGCGGGCTACGGCTGGCTGAACGCGATCGGGGCCTCGCTGCTGCTCCCGATGGCGGTACTGGCCCTGTTCACCGCGCGCCGCCATCCGGCGGTCAAGAACTGATCTGGTAGGCCTTGCGCAGCGTCTCGTGAACGGTCCAGGTGGTCCGGTCGCCCTCGCGGAGCACACAGGCCGAGCCGGGCCCCACCTCCAGGGTCGCGCCGCCCTCGACCTCGATGGTGGCGCGGCCGCTGACGACGACGAACAGCTCGTTCGCCTCGACGTCCGTGACCACCCCCGGGGTGATCTGCCAGATGCCGCGCACCTGAGTGCCGTCCGGGGACTCCCACAGCACCTTGCCCGTCACGACGGGGTGGCCGGAGACGATCTGGCCGGGGTCCAGTTCTTCGGCCTCCAGTTCGGCGTCCGGAACGTCCGGGACGGAGACGGCGAAGGAGGCGGGGACCGCCGCGACGGCGTCAGCGGTGTCGTGGTCGCTGGTGCTCATGGGGCGCCAGCGTAGTGGGGGCGGGCCGGGTCGCGGAGTGGCCACTGTGTCCACCGCGGCGGCGCCGGGCAAGGCATCCTGTCGGGGGGAACGGCGACAACCGGCCACTGCTCGGGCGCCGCGTTTGGCGGTGCTGATCGCGTGCCATGGATGGGGCATGCCACAGCACACAGCATCCGCATCTCCGCCCCCGCCCGGCACTCCCGTCCTGTCCGAGGAAGTCCGCGAGGCGCTGGAGCACGGCCAGCCCGTCGTGGCCCTGGAATCCACGATCATCACGCACGGCCTGCCGCGCCCCCGCAACCTGTCGGTGGCCGCCGAGCTGGAGGCGGTCGTCCGCGCCGAGGGGGCCGTACCGGCCACGATCGCCGTCGTGGACGGGGTGGCGTACGCCGGCCTGGACAAGGAGCAGCTGGAGCGGATCGCGGGCGGCGAGGGCGTGCGCAAGCTCGGCCACCGGGACCTGGCGCCGGCCCTCGCGGCGGGCGCGACCGGCGCGACCACGGTCTCGGCGACGGCGTTCCTGGCCGCGCGGGCCGGGCTGCGGGTCTTCGCCACGGGCGGGCTGGGCGGCGTCCACCGGGAATGGGCGCAGACCCAGGACGAGTCGGCGGACCTGCGGCTGCTGGCGCGGACGCGGATCACGGTGGTGTGCGCCGGGGTGAAGTCGATCCTGGACGTGCCGGCCACGCTGCAGCGGCTGGAAACGCTGGGGGTGACCGTACTGGGGTACGGGACGGAACGTTTCCCCGGCTTCTACCTGGCCAGTTCCGGTGAACCGGTGGACTGGACCGTGCACCGGCCGGAGGAAGTGGCCGAGGTGATGGCCGCTCAGGACCTCCTCGGAGGGCCCGAATCCGCGCTGCTCGTGGCCAACCCGGTGGACAAGGCGGAACAGCTGGATCCGGGCCTGCACGACCGGGTACTGGCGGAGGCCCTGGACGAGTGCCGGAGGCGGGCGGTCACGGGGCAGGAGGTGACCCCGTTCCTGTTGGACTTCCTGGTACGGGCGACGGGCGGGGCCTCGCTGGAAGCCAATCTGGCGGCGGTACGGGGCAACGTGGCCCTCGGGGCCCGGATCGCCGGGGCCTGGGCGGCACGGCAGTGACGGCGGCCGGCCCGGCGCCGGGGCACGGGCCGGAGGAGGGGCGACGGGCCGGGACGGGGACGGGGCCCGAGCGAGGGGCGGGGCCCGGGCAGCGGTGGGGGCAGGAGAAGGATCCGACACCTGGTCGGGGCGCCGGTTCTGGTTCCGGATCTGGTTCCGGATCTAGTTCCGGTCCGGGGGCGCTGCTGGTCGTCGGGGACGTGGTGACGGACGTGGTGGCGGTGCACCCGGAGCCACTGGTTCCGGCCACCGATACGGCGGCCCGGATCCGGACCCTGCCCGGCGGCGCCGGGGCCAATGCGGCCTGCTGGGCGGCCCGCGCCGGGGTCGCCGACGTGCGCATCCTCGCGCGGGTGGGTGCGGAGTCGGCCCGGTGGCACGAGCACGCCCTGCTGGCCTGTGGGGTGCGGCCGCGTCTGGTGGTCGACCAGGACGAGCCGACGGGGACCGTGGTGGCGCTGGTCGGCCGGGACACGGAGCGGACCTTCCTGACCGACAGCGGGGCCGCGCTGCGGCTCTCCCCCGCCGACTGGACGCCCGGTCTGCTGGACGGGGTCGCCCACCTGCACCTCTCCGGCTACCTGTACTTCGCCGACGGCAGCCGCGAACTGGCCCTGGTCGCGCTGCGGGCCGCCCGCGCCCGGGGGGTGCCGGTGAGCGTGGACCCGGCCTCGGCGGGGTTCCTGCTCGACCTGGGGCCGCAGCGCTTCCTCGATGCGGTGGCGGGGGTGGACGTACTGCTGCCCAACGAGGACGAGGCCCTGCTGCTGGCAGGGCTGCCGCGGCCGGCCGGGGCGGCCCGGGCGGCGGCGGAACTGAGCCGCCTGGTGCCGCTGGTGGTGGTCACCCGGGGCGCGGCGGGGGCGCTGGTCGCCGAGGGGGGCCGGGTCACGGCGGAGGTGGCCGCGGAGCCGGTGCGGGCGGTGGACTCCACGGGCGCGGGAGACGCGTTCACCGGCGGGTTCCTGGCGGCCCGGCTGGCCGGAGCCGACCCGGTGGAGGCGGCGCGGGCCGGCTGCCGGTCGGCGGCCCGCGCGGTCACCCGGCTGGGCGGACGTCCGTAACGGCCGGTGCGGCAGCAGCGTCAGCGGCGCAGGCCCGTCCAGGCGGGGTGGCGCGGATCGTCGGCCCGGACGACGGCGTCGGCCAGTGCGGCGGGGTCGGTCTCGGCCTCGTAACGGGCGAAGGCGGGCAGGGTCCAGCGGGCGGCCTCCTCGGTACGGCGGGCCAGCGCGCCCGGGGAGAGCCGGATGTGCACGCTGAGGTCGAAGGGGAACCAGCGGCCCAGCAGGAGCGGCCCGTGCACGATCACGACGGCGCCCGGCGGCAGTTCGGTGTACGGGCTGCGGGTCGCCCGGTCGGTCACCGGGTCCCACAGGTCGGGCAACACCCGCCCGGTGCCGCCGGGGTCGGTCGGGCCGAACACCTCCCGCCACAGGGCGGCGGTGTCGTACCAGCCGCCGAGGTAGGAGTCCACGTCCTCGCGGCCGTACTCGAAGCGCAGCGAGGCCGGCCGCAGGAAGCCCTCGGCGGCGACGACGAGGGCGGTCCGGCCGCGCCCGCGCAGCGCCTCGGCGAGCAGCCCGGCGAGGCCGCCGGTGTCGGCGGCGGGCGCGCCGTCGATGCCGACGCGCTGCCAATCCGGCTCCCCCGCCCGCGGTTCGTGTTCGTCCAGACGGCCGGCGAGCCGCTCGGCCATCCGCTGCCAGGTGATCGCTTCCAGGTGCACGGGCCCATTGTCAGTGGCGGCCCCTAGCTTTTTGCCACGAGGGAACACCGGCGGGGATGAGCCGTCGGGCCCGGCCTTGGGGAGGGGTCTGTCATGGCTCGCGAGACGACGTACCTGGAGCTGTCGCAAGACGGCGGCGGAGCGCACAAGTTCTACGAGGTGACGGTGGACGGCACCGCCGTCTCGGTGCGGTACGGGCGCATCGGAGCGGCCGGCACGCTGCAGGACTCGACGTTCCCGACGGCCGAGAAGGCCCGGGCGGCCGCGGCCAAGAAGATCGGGGAGAAGGTCCGCAAGGGGTACGCGCCGGCGGTGCCGGGGCAGCGCGCGGCCCGACCGGTGACCCGCCGACAGGTGGCGTCCGCGCCGTCGACGGCCCGCGCGGCCGCCCCGGTGCTGTGGCGGTTCCGTACGGGCGCCTCGGCGTTCGGGATCCACGTGGACGAGGACCGCTGCTGGGTCGGCAACCAGGCCGGCGACGTCTACACGCTCAGCCACGGCGGGGAGGTGCTGGCCCGGTACTCGCTGCCGGACGGGGTCAAGTGCCTGGTGGCGGACGATTTTTGGATCTACGCGGGCTGCGATGACGGAGGCGTGTACGACCTGTCCTCGAAGGTCCCGTTCAAGGCGTACGACATCGCCGAGGACGTGGACATCTTCTGGCTGGACATCCGCGAGGGCGTGCTCAACGTCTCCGACGCGAACGGCGGTCTGACGGTCATCGACCACGAGGACGAGTTCCAGTGGTCGCGCAGGTCCGCCGGGGCCCACGCCTGGATGGTCCGGGCGGACGAGCACGCCGTCTACCACGGCCACACGGGCGGCGTGACGGCGTACGCCCCGGACGGCAGCGACGAGTTGTGGCACACCCGGACCGCGGGCGGGGTGCTCTTCGGCTGGCAGGAGGACCGTGCGGTCTTCGCCGGGACGGGCCGCCACACCGTGCAGCGGCTGGCGAAGGACACGGGTGCGATCGAGGCCTCGTACCGCTGTGACGCCGCGGTGTACTCGTGCGCGACCTCTCCCGACGGCCGCCACGTGTTCGCCGGGGACTCCGCCTCGTCCGTCTACTGCTTCGACGCGGACGGAACCAGGCTGTGGAAGCTGGGCACGGGCAGCGGCTCGGCCCTGTCCATGCAGTACCTGGACGAGCGGCTGTACCTGGTCACCACGGACGGCTCGCTGGTCTGCGTGGACGCGAGCGAGGCGGCGATCGGCGCGGCCCAGCAGGGCACGGTGCCGACGGCCCGGGACGTGAAGTCCGCCGCCGCCCTGCCGGTGTTCACCCCGGCGGTTTCGGCTGCCGCGGTGGCGCGCGTGTCGGCGGCTGCCGCCCCGGCCGACGGCGTGGTGGTCGAGTGCGTGCAGCAGGGCAACCGGGTGCGGGTGCAGGTGGTGTCGAGCGGGTTCGAGCGCTCGTGGAACGTCCAGTTCCCGCGTGGGATCCGGGAGCCGGGGGCCCGGTACGTGGTGGACGGGCTGCACCCGGCAGCGGGCGGCTTCTACCGGGTGCGCGGGGAGATACGCCGCCTGGTGTGAGCGGGCGGCGCCGCGGCACGGCCGGTCACCAGGTGTGGCCCGGGCAGGCGCAGGGGGCGGCGGTGCCCGGCGGGGCGGCGGGTACGGAGAACGGCTCGCCCTCGGTGAGGGCGCTGGTCACGTACAGCACGACGGGTTCGGTGCCGGGGTTGCGGCCGAGGTGGAGGTGCTCGGGGCCGGCGGGTTCGATGAAGCTGGTCCCGGCCGGGTGCACCACGGTGGTGAGGTCGTGCAGGATCCGGGTGAGCGTCCCGGACTTGACCAGAGCGATCAGTGGGACCCGGTGGAAGTGCCAGCCGGTGCAGGCGCCGGGCGCGATGACCACCTCCCGACCTGCGAGGTCCGGTGGGGCGTCCTCGGAGCCCGCCGGTATCGCGGGGCCGGGTATCGCGGGGCGGAGTATCGCGAGTCCCGGCGTCGCGGGGCGGGGTATCGCGAGTCCCGGGGTCGCGGGGCGGGGTATCTCAGGGCCCGGCGTTGCAGGGCCGGGTATCGCAGGATGTTCCGTCGCCGTCTGACGTCCGCTCATGTTTCCCCCTCGGTTCCGGGCACCCCGGGCGTCACGGCCGCACCACAGGTCCCGACCTCCCACGGTAAGCGACTTACTGAAATCGAGGGAGAGTTGACCGATCCCGAGTCGTCACCGACAGCAAAGTGATAAAGGGGCCGAACGGCGGTATCACACCGTCATGAGCCTGGTCGTGTTCGAGTCGGTGAAGGCGATCCACTGCGCCCGGTGCCGCCGGGGACCGCTGCGGCATCTCGTGCGGGAGGCGGGCGTGCCGCGCTGCCTGGACTGCGCGGACCTCGGGCACCTGGTCTACCTACCGCGCGGGGACGCCGCACTCACCCGCCGGGCGCGCGAGGCCAGTTCGCTGTCCGCCGTCGTCGTCCGCTTCAACAAGCGCCGCCGCCGCTACGAACGCCAGGGCCTCCTCGTGGAGGATCCCGCGCTGGCGCGGGCCGAGCGTGCCTGTCTCGCGGACGCGGAGGCGCGGGCGCGCCGCCGGGAACGCGACCGTCTGCGCCGGGCGGCCGAGGACACCCGCTTCACGGCTGCGTTCGCGGCGGAGATACGGCGGCTGTTCCCCGGCTGCCCGGCCGACCGGGCGGCTGCCATCGCCACTCACGCCTCGGTTCGGGGCAGCGGCCGGGTCGGGCGTACCCGGGCCGGCCGGGCGCTCGACGAACTCGCCGTGACGGTGGCGGTGCGGGCGGCGGTACGGCACGTCGACACCGAGTACGACGCCCTGCTGATGGCGGGCGTGCCGCGGTTCGCGGCCCGGGCCCGGCTGGCCGCGCAGATCGACGCGGTCCTGGACGCATGGCGGATCCCGCCGCCCGCCGCGGACACCGGTCCGGTTCCCGTTCCCGTTCCCGTTCCCGTATCCGGGCCCGGGGACCGGGACGGGACCGGGCCCGGGGACCGGGACGGGACCGGGCCCGGGGACCGGGACGGGACCGGGCCCGGATACACAGAGGCCCCCCGGGACGCGGCCGTGCCGGGTCCCGAGGGGCAGTGACCTGCGGCCCTACTGGTGGCGGAAGCGCCGGTACAGCAGCATCCCGCCGAGGAGCAGGGCCCCGCTGCCGGGCAACAGATAGCCGAGGCCGTCGGACCCGGTGTGGGCGAGGGCTCCCGGGACGTGCTCCTTCTCCTGCTCCGGCGCGGGCGGGGTCACCGGCCGCGGGGTGGTCGGCTTCTTCACGGGCGGCGTCGGCTGCGCGGGCTCGACGGGCCGGGTCGGCTGCGGCGGCTTGACCCCACTGGGCTCCTCGCCGTTGACGGCGGTGTTGGCGGTGGAGGAGTTGCCGATGCCGACGACGTTCACCGAGTTGCCGCTGACGTTGACCGGCAGCTTGACCGGCAGCTGGATCGCGTTACCGGTCACCACTCCCGGGGAGTCCTTCGCGGTACCGTCGGCGCGGGCACCACCGCTGGTGGAGGACGCGGATCCGGCCGACGGGGCGGAGCCGGCGTTGGTGCAGCGGTTGCCCGCGGCCGGGTTGAGCAGCCCGACGATGCTGACGGTGTTCCCGCACACGTTGACCGGGCTGTGCACGGGCAGCTGTACCAGGTTTCCGGACAGCAGCCCCGGCGAGCGCTCGGTCTTCCCGCTCGCGTCCGCGTCGGCGTAGGCGAAGCCGCCCACACCCGCTACCGCGAGTCCGCCTCCCGCGACCACTGTCGCGATCAGGCCGTTCCGGCGACTGTGACGCATCAGTTTTCCTGCCTTCCGGAAAAGTTCACGGGCGCCGCTGCACCCGCATGAGGAGACAACGCGTCAAAACCCGTTCGGGTTATAGCGGCGGTAGGCATTTCACTCCATCGTGTAGCGGGTAGTGGCTCGTTCATGACCGATCGCCCCCTGCTCCTCCTCGACGTGGACGGCCCCCTCAACCCCTTCCGCTCCCGCCTCGCCGGCCTGCGCGGCTACACCAGCCACCGGATGCGGCCCACGGTCTGGATGTCGTACCGGAGCCCGGACTCGCGCCGCGCCCGGCGCGGCCTCAAGGTCCGCCTGCACCCGTCGCACGGCGCCCGGCTGCTCGCCCTGCCCTTCGACCTGGCGTGGGCCACGACCTGGATGGACGAGGCCAACACGATGGTCGCCCCGCACATCGGGCTCCCCGGCGACCTCCCCTACATCGAGTGGCCGGAGTTGTTCGCCCGCGATCCCGACGGGCTCTCGTGGAAGACCCGCCCGCTGCTCGCCTGGGCGGCGGGCCGCCCCTTCGCCTGGGTCGACGACATGATCAACCCGCGGGACCGGGCCTGGGTGGCCGCCCACCACCCGGCGCCCGCCCTGCTGCTGCGCGTCCACCCCCGCCACGGCCTGCGCGACCGGGACTTCACCGCCCTCGGCCGCTGGGCGGCCGGCATCAGTACGGGAGCGCGCTGACCGGGTCCACGGACGGCCGGCCCGCGGGCCACCAGTCCTCGCTGCCCGGCCGGGACTCGTACGCGTACCAGAGGCCGTCGCGGCCGAGCCTCAGTTGGCGGTTGCCCGCCGTCAGCCGGTTTCGCTCGGGCCGGAACGATCCGCAGGAGGCGGCCATCAGCGCCGGCCGGGCCCGGTCGAAGGGGCCGGCCGGCGGGTCCCAGGGCTCTTCGAGGGCGGCGAGCGCGGGCAGGCCGCCCTGGCGCCAGGCCGCCGCGGCCCGGGCGAGCTCGGTGGTGGTGCGGCCGGTGGCCCGGGCCAGGTCCCGGTAGAGCGTCCGGGCGGCGCCGGTCAGGCCCGCGGTGTGGTGCGCGGACGCCAGCCGAACGGCGTCCTGCCACAGGGTGAGCCCGCCGATCGGGTCCTCGCCGGTGCGTAGCAGCGCCAGGGCGCGGGCGGCCGCGTCCGTGGCGAGCTGGTCCAGCGCCAGCGGGTCCGGGGCGCCCGGCACTCCCGGCTCGTCCGGGCAGGCGGGCGGCAGCCCCGGCACGGCGGGCGGGGCGGCCGGGGCCGGCAGCGGGGGCAGGGTGGTGCGGGCCAGCGCGGCGTGCGCCGGAACGCCGGGGAAGTCGGGGGCGGCTGCGGGCTGTTCGCGGGCGGCGTGGGCTGCGTTGCGGCGGGCCAGCTCGTCGAGGAGCTCCTGCTCGCCCCGGCCGCGCAGGAGCAGCAGCAGGAACGGGTCCTCGTCGAGGAGGCGGGCGGCGCGGTAGCACAGGGCCGCGGCGTGCTTGCACGGCGGACGGGCCTGGTCCGGGCAGGAGCAGCGCGGCAGGAGCTCGCCCGCCCCGGGCAGGATCCGCCCCGCCAGGGACTGCGGGACCTCCCGCTCCAACAGGGTGGCCAGGGCCGCCGGGTCCGCGGCGGCCGCCTCCAGCAGCTCGTCCCATCCGGCGGCGTCGAACGGGCTCAGCGCCAGTTCCGTGCGGTACGGGCGGGCCCGGGTGCCGCGGACGTAGGCGACGATCCGGCCGGGCGTGACCGTGACCGCCTCCACGTGCCCTTCGGCCGCGTACGTGCGCCCCCGGGCCAGGCGCGCCGCGTCCCGAGCCGCGAGCTCCAGGGCCGACACCCACGCCCGGCCCCACCAGCTGGCGGCTTCCACGCCGGCGGGCACCGTCTCGAAGGTGCGGCGGCGGTCCTCCCGGGTGGTGATCATCCGGGTCTCCTCAGGGAGACGAGGTCGGCGAGCTCGCGGTCGGTCAGCTCGGTCAGGGCCGCCTCCCCGGAGCCGAGGACGGCGTCGGCCAGCGCCCGCTTGGACTCCAACAGCTCGGCGATCCGGTCCTCCACGGTGCCCTCGGCGATGATCCGGTGCACCTGGACGGGCTGGTCCTGGCCGATGCGGTACGCGCGGTCGGTGGCCTGCGCCTCGACCGCCGGGTTCCACCAGCGGTCGAAGTGGACGACGTGTCCGGCGCGGGTGAGGTTCAGCCCGGTGCCGGCCGCCTTCAGGGACAGCACGAAGACCGGGACCTCCCCGGACTGGAAGCGGTCGACGAGTTCCTCGCGCTGCGCGACCGGGGTCCCGCCGTGCAGGAACTGGTGGGAGATCCCGCGCGCCGACAGGTGCCGCTCGATGATCCGGCCCATCGTCACGTACTGGGTGAAGACCAACACCGAGCCGTTCTCCGCGAGGATCGTGTCCAGCAGCTCGTCCAGCAGGGCCAGCTTGCCGGAGCGGTGCGGGATCCGGGGCCGCTCCTCCTTCAAGTACTGCGCGGGGTGGTTGCATATCTGCTTCAGCGAGGCCAACAGCTTCATGATCGTGCCGCGCCGCTCCATTCCCTCACTGGCCCCGATCACGGCCATCGCCTCGTCCACCGCGGCCCGGTACAGCGAAACCTGTTCGCGGGTGAGGGAGACCGGGTGGTCGGTCTCCGTCTTCGGGGGCAGTTCCGGGGCGATGCCCGGGTCGGACTTCCGGCGCCGCAGCAGGAACGGCCGGACGAGCGCCGCCAGCCGGGCCACGGCCGCCTCGTTGCCCCCGTCCTCCTCCTGCTGGTGCTCCACCGGCCGGGCGTGGCGGGCCCGGAAGGCCGTCAGCGGCCCCAGCAGACCCGGCGTGGTCCAGTCGAGCAGCGCCCACAACTCGGAGAGGTTGTTCTCCACCGGGGTGCCGGTGAGCGCCACCCGGGCCGGGGCTGGGATCGTGCGCAGCGCCTTCGCGGTCGCCGAGTGCGGGTTCTTCACGTGCTGCGCCTCGTCGGCGACGACCATGCCCCAGGGCTGCCCGGCCAGCCGGGCGGCACTGGCGCGCATGGTCCCGTACGTGGTGAGGACGAATCCCCCGGAGAGCCCGTCGAGGCTGCGGCCGCCGCCGTGGAAACGGCGTACCGGCACCCCGGGCGCGAACTTCTCGATCTCCCGCTGCCAGTTGCCCAGCAGCGACGCCGGGCACACGACGAGCGTCGGCTCGGGGCGGTCCCGGTGCAGGTGCAGCGCGATCAGCGTGACGGTCTTGCCCAACCCCATGTCGTCGGCGAGGCACCCGCCGAGGCCGAGCGAGGTCATCAGGTCCAGCCACGCCAGGCCGCGCGCCTGGTAGTCGCGCAGGGTGGCCTTCAGGCCGGCGGGCTGCGGCAGCGGGGCGAGGTCGCCGGTGAGCCGCTCGCGCAGCGCGGCCAGGGCCCCGACGGGAACCGCCTCCACCTGCTGCCCTTCGACCTCGGCCGATCCGGTCAGTACGGTCGCCAGCGCGTCCACCGGGTCCAGCAGGCCCAGGTCCCGCTTGCGCGCCTTGCGGACCAGCTCGGGATCGACGCGCACCCACTGGTCGCGCAGCCGCACCACCGGCCGGTGCGCCCGGGCGAGCTCTTCCATCTCGGACGGGGTGAGCCGGTCACCGCCCAGGGCTAGTTCCCAGGAGAACGCGAAGAGGTGCTCGGCGTCGAAGAAGGAGGTGCCGTCGATGGCGGAGCCGGGCGCGGTGGAGCGGACGACGGCGGTCGCGGAGAGCGTGCGGGCCAGCTCGCGCGGCCAGTGGACCGGGACGCCGGCAGCCGCGAGCCGGGTCGCGGCGGTGCCGAGGAGGTCTTCGAGCTCCGCGTCGGACAGCGGCAGCAGGTCCGGGACGGGCCGGTCCAGTAGGCGCAGCAGAGGGGGCCAGACGCGGGCGGCCCGACGCAGCGCGAGGACGGCGTCGATACGGGCGCGGGGCCCGAAGCCGACGGGCGCGGCGCCGGCCCACAGTTGCGCCGCATCGGTGACGAGCGTGGGGTCGGCCAGGCTGTGCACCTGGACGACGGCGGCGCCCGCCCGGCGCAGCTCCACCGACCCGGCGCCGTCCTCGTGCGACCCCGCACCCGCGCCCGTGTCGGTTCCCGCGCCCGTGTCGGCGGCGGCGTCCGCTCCGGTGTGCGCGTCCACCCCGTCCCCGGAGTCGAAGAGGCTGAAGGAGGACAGGTCCAGCCGCAGCGAGATCCCCACCCCCGCGTCGGCACCGGCCGCGACTTGCGCCGCCCAGTCCCGTATCCCGGGCACTCGCTGCGGCTCCCGGGCGGCGAACGGCAGCCCCGCGGCAACGGGCGCGGCCGGGGTGCGGGGCAGGCAGTCGGTGACGGCGTCGAGGAACGCCCGGACCAGGGCCTCCGGCTCGGGCAGCTGGAGCGGACGACGGCCGGGCAGGGGCGTGGCGTACCCCTCGTGCGGGAGCGCGGCGGCGACCGCCCGGAGGTGGCCGACGTCCTCCGCGTCGAGCGGTCCGGCGCGCCAGGCGTCGACGTCGTCGGGGGTGAGCCCGGGCAGCAGCCGACCGCGGGCGGCGAGCGTGAGCGCGTGCGTGGCGGCGGTGCCCCAGGCCCGGGTGGCGGGGTGGGTGACGGCGCTGCGCGGGGCGCGGACCAGCAGGGGTAGCGCGTCGGTCACGGCGAGGGCCACGGCGGGTACGGTCCGCGTGCGCACCCCGGTGCCGTGCGGGCGGACCACCTCGATCCGGGTCCGGATCCCCTCCGGCACCTCGGGCAGGGGGTCGCCGTCCGGCGCCCAGAACGCGATGCGGCCCTCGCGCGGGACCGGGGCGGGCAGGAAGACGGAGGCGTGGCGCAGCAGTGCTTGCTGCGGCGGTTGCGGTGTCACCGTTCCCCCCTTCCCTGCCGTTCCGTCGGTCGGACCACGTCTTCCGCCGAGTCTAGGCGCGCACTGTGACAATCCTCGCTGACCTGCACGTTCCCCGCGTCCAGAGGGCGGGGGGCACCTGGTGGCACCATGGGAACGTAGGGACATAGGGGCTTACACAGGGGCTTGGGGACTTAGGCACTCAGGGACGTGGGGACGGACCTAGGGCCCCTCGCCCGGCACGGCCGGACCGTCAGGTGATGAGGCGATGTGCCATGCGTACCGGAAACGAGCCGGTGAACGCCCGCAGTCCGCTGCGGCTGCGGTTCTGGCTCAGCCTGTGGGGGCTGGTCTGGGCGGCCGCCGGGACGGTGCTGTTCTCCCTGGCCGGCCGCCCCGGCTGGGCGGCGGCATGCGGAGTGGTCGCGGTGCTGGCGGCGGTCGACATGACCGTCGTCGCCCGTCACATCCACCAGGGCCCGCACTACCAGCCGGGCCGGAACATCCCCCCGTACGAGCCCCCGCGCCGGTAGCCGGCCGCCACCGGCAGCCGGCAGCCGGCAGCCCCCACCCGGGCTGGAACTGCAGCACCTGCAGGACGTGCGGGACCCGGTGAGCCCGTGCGCGGGACCCGATCAGGAAGGACCCGGGTCGTCGAAACGGGCGGCCGCCACGTAGTCCGGCTGGGGGTCCAGGGCGGCGGCGAGCCGGAAGTGCCGGCGTGCCTGTTCGGGCCGGCCCGCCCGCTCATGCGTACGGGCCAGGGCGAAGTGCGCGAACGCGTTGTCCGGCTCCCGCTCCACGATCAGCTCGAACTCCCTGGTCGCGCTCCCCAGTTGGGCGGAAGCGAAGTACGCCCGGGCACGCAGCAGCCGGGCCGCGCCGCTCTCCGGGTGGGCCGCGATGACCGAGTCGAGGAGCTTCACGGCGCCGCGCGGGTCCCGGGCGGCCAGCAGCTGCTCGGCGGCCCGGAAGTCGATGACGTGGGTCTCCGGGGACGAGGGAGGGCGGCCGGGCGACGGGGCCTGCGGCGCGGTGTCGGACACGGTCTGCTCCTTCCCTCTCCTCGTGCGCCTCACGCGACCGGCATGCCGGTCAGTCCTCGGATGCCACCGCGGCCTTCGCCCGGGCGGTCAGCTCGTCCCACACGGCGCGCACCTGCGGTTCCAGGGCCTCCAGCGGCCCGTCGTTGTCGATCACGAGGGTCGCCACGGCGAGCCGCTGCTCCCGGGTGGCCTGGGCGGCCATCCGGGCCCGGGCCTCCTCCTCGGCCATCCCGCGCAGGGCGGTCAGCCGGGCGATCTGCGTCTGCGGGGCCGCGTCGACGACCACCACCAGGTCGTACAGGGGTGCGAGGCCGTTCTCCGTGAGCAGCGGCACGTCGTGCACGACGATCGCTTCGGGGCCCGCAGCGGCTTCCAGCTCGGCCGACCGGCCCCTGACCAGCGGGTGGACGATGCCGTTGAGGGTCCGGAGCTTCTCCTGGTCGGCGAAGACGATCGACCCGAGCTTCGGCCGGTCGAGCGTCCCCTCGGGAGTCAGTACGGACTCCCCGAAGGCCGCGACGACCGCCGCGAGGCCGGGCGTGCCGGGTGCGACGACCTCCCGGGCGATGCGGTCGGAGTCGACGAGGACCGCTCCGTACCCGACGAGCAGCCGTGAGACCTCGCTCTTGCCGGCACCGATGCCGCCGGTGAGTCCTACCCTGAGCACGCCCCTGCCTCCACCCCTCGATCCTTCTGCGCGGGCAGCAGCCACCGGCGCCCGCGAGCGCTAGGCTAGCGGACCGGTGACGGGCGGGAACGGTCAGCCCTCGCCCTCGCGCTCCGCGAGGAACCGCTCGAACTCGCGGCCGATCTCGTCGGCGGACGGGATCTCCACCGGCTCGGCGATCATGTTGCCGCGGGTCTCGGCGCCGGCCGCCGCGTCGTACTGGTGCTCCAGGCCCTGGACCAGGGAGACGAGTTCCTCGTCGCCCTCCCGGATCTGCCGGTCGATCTCGGTCTGGGTGCGGTGTGCCTCGGTGCGCAGCGCGTGGGCCACGGCCGGCAGGACCAGCCCGGTCGCGGCGGTGATCGTCTCCAGTACGGTCAGCGCGGCGTCCGGGTACGGCGAGCGGGCGATGTAGTGCGGGACGTGCGCGGCGACGCCCAGCACGTCGTGCCCGGCCTGGCCGAGGCGGAACTCCAGGAGCGATTCCGCGCTCCCGGGGACCTGGGCCTCGTCGAAGGGGCTGGTGTGGCCCGGCGTGAGGTCGGTCCGGTTGCCGTGCGGGGTGATGCCGACGGGCCGGGTGTGCGGGACGCCCATGGGGATGCCGTGGAAGTTGACCGAGAGCCGGACGCCGAGGCGTTCGACGATCTGCCGGACGGCGACGGAGAAGCGCTCCCACTCCACGTCCGGCTCGGGGCCGGACAGCAGCAGGAACGGGGCGCCGGTGGCGTCCTGGACGAGGCGGACGTCCAGGCGGGGCTCCTCGAACTCCGTCCAGTGGTCGCGCCGGAAGGTGAGCAGGGGGCGCCGGGCCCGGTAGTCGATCAGACGGTCGGTGTCGAAGCGGGCGACGACCTGGTGGGGCAGGCTGTCGAGTAGCCGCTCGACGATCTGCTGCCCGGTCTCGCCCGCGTCGATGTACCCCTCGAAGTGGTAGAGCATGACCAGGCCGGCCGAGTCCTGGGCCAGCGCCAGGTCAGCGACCGCCAGCCCCTTGGCGTCCCATGCGTACAAATCCTGTGGATCAAGCACCGTCACCGCTCCTCCTCGCCGCGTTCTCTGCCGTGAACGTCCGGGGGAGCCGCACCATTCCCCGCCGCGCCGGGGTGATCACGGAACGCACCGCAGGACGCGCCACAGGACGGCGGCAGGGAGGTGAGACAGCGGGAGGTGGCGGGAAGGGGCGGAAGGTGGCGGAACAGCAGCGAGGCCCGCCCCCCGAAGGGGACGGGCCTCGCTCTCAGCTCAGCTCACTCCCGGATCGCTCCGGGTGTGCGCGGTGCGCTGCGGTCCTGCGATCAGCTCTGGCCGCCGGCCAGCTTCTCGCGGAGCGCGGCCAGGGCCTCGTCGGAGGCCAGGGCGCCCGAGGTCTCGTCCGACTCCGAGGAGTAGGAACCACCCGAGATGCCCGCACCGGCGTTGCCGGCGGCCGGGGCGGCAGCACCCTCGGCAGCGGCGGCCTCGTCGGCCTCGCGGCTCTTGATGACCTGCGCCTGGTGCTGCTCGAAGCGAGCCTGCGCCTCGGCGTACTGGCGCTCCCAGGCCTCGCGCTGAGCCTCGTAGCCCTCGAGCCAGTCGTTGGTCTCGGGGTCGAAGCCCTCGGGGTAGATGTAGTTGCCCTGGTCGTCGTAGGACGCGGCCATGCCGTACAGGGTCGGGTCGAACTCGACCGACGCCGGGTCGGCACCGAAGGACTCGTTGGCCTGCTTCAGGGACAGCGAGATCCGGCGACGCTCCAGGTCGATGTCGATGACCTTGACGAAGATCTCGTCGTTGACCTGGACGACCTGCTCCGGGATCTCCACGTGGCGCTCGGCCAGCTCGGAGATGTGGACCAGGCCCTCGATGCCCTCGTCCACGCGGACGAACGCACCGAACGGAACCAGCTTGGTGACCTTACCCGGGACGACCTGACCGATCTGGTGGGTCCGGGCGAACTGCTGCCACGGGTCCTCCTGCGTCGCCTTCAGCGACAGGGAGACGCGCTCGCGGTCCATGTCGACGTCGAGGACCTCGACGGTGACCTCCTGGCCGACCTCGACGACCTCGGACGGGTGGTCGATGTGCTTCCAGGACAGCTCGGAAACGTGGACCAGACCGTCGACGCCACCCAGGTCCACGAAGGCACCGAAGTTGACGATCGAGGAGACGACGCCGGAGCGGACCTGACCCTTCTGCAGGGTGGTGAGGAACGTCTGGCGGACCTCGGACTGGGTCTGCTCCAGCCAGGCGCGGCGGGACAGGACCACGTTGTTGCGGTTCTTGTCCAGCTCGATGATCTTCGCCTCGAGCTCCTTGCCCACGTAGGGCTGGAGGTCGCGGACGCGACGCATCTCGACCAGGGAGGCCGGGAGGAAGCCGCGGAGGCCGATGTCGAGGATGAGACCACCCTTGACGACCTCGATGACGGTACCGGTGACGATGCCGTCCTCTTCCTTGATCTTCTCGATGGTGCCCCAGGCACGCTCGTACTGGGCGCGCTTCTTCGAGAGGATCAGGCGGCCTTCCTTGTCCTCCTTCTGGAGGACCAGGGCCTCGATCTCGTCGCCGACCTTGACGACCTCGTTCGGGTCGACGTCGTGCTTGATCGAGAGCTCGCGGCTCGGGATGACGCCTTCGGTCTTGTAGCCGATGTCGAGCAGGACCTCGTCCCGGTCGACCTTCACGATGACGCCGTCGACGATGTCGCCGTCGTTGAAGTACTTGATCGTCTCGTCGATCGCGGCGAGGAAGGCTTCCTCGTTACCGATGTCGTTGACCGCAACCTGCGGAGTGGTGGCGGTGGTCTCGGTGCTGCTCGTCATGTGGGAAAGGGCTCCGGTACGGACATTGAAGTCGTAGGTACTGCTACGCCGGGAGCCCTTATCGGCATCTGCCGAAGAAGCCGGACAGCCTAGGAAGCCCAAATCCGCCGAAGGCGGCAGGGCCTCGAGAACCGAGGGGACATCAACAGATGCAAGCGCAGCCTGCTAGGTCTGAGGAGCACAGGCTCGCAGCGCAACTTGTAGCATACGGGGATGGCCGGACGGGGTCAATGCGCGAAGGCGCACACCCCGGGCGGATCACCGCACAACCGGCACAATTCATGGGCGGGCAGCCACGAATGAATGGCCCTCCCGACCTCTTCCGCAGACTACGACGACGGGCCCCATGAACCAAGAGGACTACGCCCCCGAACACGCGCACGGCACCCACGGTGACACCGGGGACGACTCCGTCGCCACACGGCGTAACGCCGACGAAGCGGAGAGCAGCCGGGCGAGTCGCTCCTGGTGGGACCGCAACGCCGACGACTACCAGCGCGAGCACGGCGCCTTCCTCGGCGACGACCGCTTCGTGTGGGGCCCCGAGGGCCTGGACGAGGCCGACGCCGCCCTCCTCGGCCCGACCGCCTCCCTCCGGGGCAAGGACGTCCTGGAGATCGGCGCCGGCGCCGCCCAGTGCTCCCGCTGGCTGGCCGCCCGGGGCGCCCGCGCGGTGGCCCTCGACCTCTCCCACCGCCAGCTCCAGCACGCCCTGCGCATCGACGGCGGCGCGGTCCCCCTGGTGGAGGCCGACGCCGGGCGCCTGCCCTTCCGTGACGGCTGCTTCGACCTGGCCTTCTCCGCGTACGGGGCCGTGCCCTTCGTCGCCGACCCGGTGAACGTCATGCGCGAGGTGCGCCGCGTGCTGCGCCCCGGCGGCCGCTGGGTCTTCTCCGTCACCCATCCGATCCGCTGGGCCTTCCCGGACGAGCCCGGCCCGGAGGGGCTGTCGGTGTCGGCCTCGTACTTCGACCGGACCCCGTACGTCGAGCAGGACGAACAGGGGCGCGCCGTGTACGTGGAGCACCACCGCACCCTCGGCGACCGGGTCCGGGACGTGGTGGCCGGCGGGTTCCGCCTGCTCGACCTGGTGGAACCTGAATGGCCCGCATGGAACAGCCAGGAGTGGGGCGGCTGGTCCCCGCTGCGGGGCAACTTGATCCCGGGAACGGCGATCTTCGTGTGCGAGAGGGACTGAGCGGCGCATGACACCGTCGCCGCCGTCACCGCGTACCGACGCCCTCCACGCCCTCCCCGTACGGGCAGCGCTGCCCGCGCTCGCCTCGGCCCTGGACGGCCACGGCGCCGCGGTGCTGTGCGCCCCGCCCGGCACCGGCAAGACCACGCTGGTGCCGCTGGCCCTGGCCGGGCTGGTGGGCGGCGGCCCGCGGCGCCGGGTCGTCGTCGCCGAACCCCGGCGGATCGCCGCCCGGGCCGCGGCCCGGCGGATGGCCTGGCTACTGGGCGGGCGGAACGGCACGGGGGTCCCCCCGGCGGAAGGCTGGGGGAAGGTGGGCGGCGCGGTCGGCTACACGGTGCGCGGGGAACGGGCGGTGGGTCCCGACACGGTGGTGGAGGTGGTCACCACCGGTGTCCTGCTCCAGCGCCTCCAGCGGGACCAGGAGCTGGCCGGCGTGGACGTGGTCGTCCTGGACGAGTGCCACGAGCGGCACCTGGACGCCGACACGGTCGCCGCGTTCCTCCTGGACGTACGGGAGACCCTGCGCCCGGATCTGCGGCTCGTCGCGGCATCGGCGACCACCGACGCGGAGGGCTGGGCGCGGCTGCTCGGCGGCGCGCCGGTGGTACGGGCGGACGGGGTCTCGTACCCGGTGGAGACGGTCTGGGCCCCGCCGGCCCGGCCGGTGCGGCCGCCGCACGGGATGCGGGTGGACCCGGCGCAGCTGGCGCACGTGGCCGCCGTGGTGCGGCGGGCGCTGGTGGAGCGCTCCGGGGACGTGCTGTGCTTCCTGCCCGGCGTGGGCGAGATCGGCAGGGTGGCCGGGCTGCTGGCTGGGGTCGACGCGGAGGTGCTCCAGGTCCACGGGCGGGCACCGGCGGCGGTCCAGGACGCGGTGCTCACGGCGGCCGGGCACCGCAGGGTGATCCTCTCCACGGCGGTGGCGGAGTCGAGCCTGACCGTGCCCGGGGTGCGGGTGGTGGTGGACTCGGGGCTGGCCCGCGAGCCGCGGACGGACCATGCGCGGGGCCTGGGCGCGCTGACGACCGTGCGGGCCTCCCGCGCGGCGGCCCGGCAGCGGGCGGGGCGTGCGGGGCGCGAGGCCCCGGGGACGGTGTACCGGTGCTGGGCGGAGGCGGAGCACGGGCGGCTGCCGGCGTTCCCGGCGCCGGAGATACGGCTGGCAGACCTGACCGCTTTCGCGCTGCACGCGGCCTGCTGGGGGGATCCCGACGCGTCGGGGCTGGCCCTGCTGGACCCGCCGCCGGCGGGGGCGATGGCGGCGGCGCGGTCCGTGCTCTGCGCCGTGGGGGCGCTGGACGCGGCCGGCCGGGTCACACCCCGGGGCACGGCCATGTCGCGGCTCGGCCTGCACCCGCGGCTGGCCCGGGCCCTGCTGGACGGGGCGGCGGCGCTGGGCGGGCGGCGGGTGGCCGAGGTGGTGGCGCTGCTGAGCGAGGAGCCGCCGCGGGAGTACGGCGACGACCTCGTCGCGGCGTGGCGCGCCGCGCGGGCCGGAGGCGCCGGGGGCGCGCGGGGCGGGGGCGACGGCTACGCGGGGCGTTGGCGCGCCGAAGCCGGGCGGCTGGCCTCCGCGTTGGTCGCCGCGGAATGCTCCCCCACCCCGCCCCTTGCCGCCGTATCCGACGGCCGCTGCGCGGCGGGCGGGGCTGGCGGCCCCGGCCGCCGCTCGTCGGACGCTGCGCACCCGGCCCGGAGTACGGCCCGCCCGACCGGGCCGGAGCCGGGCGGGGACGGCCGCGCAGCCCCCGTCCCGGTGCCCGACGACCACGCGGCCGGGCTCGTCGTCGCGCTCGCGTTCCCCGAGCGCGTGGCCCGCGCCCGCGGCCGGGGCCACTACCTCATGGCCTCCGGTACGGGAGCCGCCCTCCCGGACGGCTCCCGTCTCGCCACCGCGGGCGACTGGCTCGCCATCGCCGTCGCCGACCGCACCACCGGCTCCGCCGACGCCCGCGTCCGGCTGGCCGCCGTCCTCGACGGGGCCACGGCCCGGGCCGCGGCCGAGCACCTGCTCTCCTCCGCGGAGGAGGTGCACTGGGAAGCCGGTGGCGGCGCCGGTGCAGGGGAGGTGGCGGCGCGCGCCGTGCAACGCCTCGGCGCGATCGAGCTGACCTCCCGCCCCCTCCGCGACCCGGACCCCGCCCTGGTGCGCCGGGCCCTGCTGGACGGGCTCGCGGCAGAAGGACCGGGCGCGCTGCTGCGCTGGTCCCCGGACTCCCTGGCCCTGCGCGAGCGGCTCGCGTTCGTGCACCGCACCCTCGGCGGGCCGTGGCCGGACGTGTCCGACGCCGCCCTGCTGGCCCGCCCGGCGGAGGACTGGCTGGAGCCGGAGCTGTCCTCCGCCCGGCGCCGCGCGGACCTCGGGCGCATCGATGCCGGCCAGGCCCTGACGCGGCTATTGCCCTGGGCCACGGGCGAGGCCTCCCGCCTGGAAGAGCTCGCCCCGGAACGGATCGAGGTACCCAGCGGTTCCCGGATCCGGGTGGACTACTCGTCCGAGCAGCCGGTGCTCGCGGTGAAGCTGCAGGAGCTGTTCGGGCTGGCGCAGACGCCCCGGGTGGCGGGGGTGCCCGTACTCGTACACCTGCTGTCGCCGGCCGGGCGGCCCGCAGCGGTCACCGCCGACCTGGCCTCGTTCTGGCAGGGCGGCTACCGCGCCGTCCGTGCCGAGCTCCGCGGCCGCTACCCCAAGCACCCCTGGCCGGAGGATCCCGCGACGGCCGAGCCGACCCGGCACACCAACGCCCGCCTCAAGCGCTGACCTCCTCCCCGGCTCCGGCCCCGGCCCCGACGGCGGCCCGGCGGCCGCGGGCCTCCAGCCACAGGGCCGCTCCGAGCAGCGCGAGCCCGGCGGCGGCCAGCCCGGCCGGGGCGTAGGTGTGGAGGGCGAGGACCTTCGTGCGGTTCGACCGGACCAGATCGACGGTGTACCGGCTGTAGTCCTCGCGCATCTTGACGTGCCCGGCGAAGACGGTGAGCCGGCCCTCCGGCGCCCCGGCGGCGATGCCGCCGCGCATCTCCTGCTCGACGACCTGCTCGGCGTTGACGGGCGCCCCCGTGACCGGATCGACCCAGAACATCGCCCTGGCCTTGTACCAGAGGCTGGTGCCGGTGCTCTGTTCGAAGGTCGCCGGGTCGATGCCCTCGATCGGCATCTTCTTGGGCAGGGGGACCTTCGTCCAGGGCACGTGCTGCTCGAAGTAGTACACGTCCATGCCGCGGAAGGTGCGCGGGCCGACGTAGTGCACGGGGGTCGAGGTGCGGGTCTGGGCGTCGAAGTACAGATAGTCGCGCGGCTCGGGGAAGAACGGCCACTTGAACTCGATGCCCTCGCGCGTGACCGGGTCGCCGTCCACGGCCTCGCCGGCGGCGTGCACGGGCGCCTGGGTGTGGGCGTCGAAGACGTAGCGTTCGGGGATCTGGGAGACCATCTTCCCGTCGGGGCCGGCGATGTGGGACAGGGCGTCCCAGACGACGACGTCCCGGCCCGTGCTCGCCTCGATCTCCCTCGACGCCTCGACGTTGCCCTTGAGGGTCTGGATGATCGTGACCTTGTCGACCTTCCGGGGCTGCATCCCGCCGGTGTAGTCGAGGAGGGTCGCGTCCTTCGCCTCCAGGACCACCTCCTGGTACTGGTTCGGCGGGATCTTCGCCAGCCGCGGGTACGCGTACCAGCGCAGCAGCGGCGCGAGGGCGGTGCAGAACACCGCGAGGGCGATGAGGACGAGGCTCGCTCGGCGTCGCACGTCCGGCCTCCTCACCGCTGCCCGGGGGCGGCGGGCGCGGTGGTGAGCAGTGGTCTGGGCGAGGTCTTGCCTTCCCGGGCCCCGAGCGCCGTGAGGGCGAGGACGAGGGCCAGCGCGGCGGCAAGGCCGAGGGCGGCGGCGGCGAGTGCACGCATACCGGGCCTCCGGATCTGATGGGGCGTCAGGGCGGAGGCACGGTAGCAACGCGCGTGCGAGAAGAGAACCGTTCGGCTACGGGGCGCGCGTACCGCTCCACGCCGGGCCCGGAGGGCTGGACGCGGACGGCGTGGCGGCGGAGGGCGTCGGCCGGACGCTGGCCGCGGGGGTGGGGGTGCGCGTGGGCGTCGGCGTCGGCGTGGGCCGGGGGGTCGCCGTCGGCTTGGGCGTCGGGGTGGGGGTGGGCGTCGGCGTGGGGGTGGGCGTCGGCGTCGGCGTCGGCTTCGGGGTGGGCGTCGGCGTGGGCGTGGGGCTCGGGGTGGGCTTCGGGCTCGGCGTCGGCGTCGGCTTCGGGCTCGGCGTCGGGGCCGGAGTGGGCGTCGGCGTGGGCGTGGGCTGCGGCTGCGGCTTCGTCGGCGCGCCCGCGCCGCCTCCCGCGTTCGGAACCCCGTGCGCCCCCTTGAGGTAGTACGCGAACCAGGACCGCACCGTCCGCAGGTACTCCGAGGAGTGGTTGTAGGAGAGCACCGCCCGGTCCAGGTCCGCGTCCGCCCGCAGGTCACGGCTGCCCGCACACAGGTAGCGTCCGGCGGCGAGGGCGGCGTCGTACACGTTGCCGGGGTTGCGCGTGCCGTCACCGTCGGCGTCCTGACCCCAGGCCGCCCAGGTGGACGGGATGAACTGCATGGGCCCGACCGCGCGGTCGTAGGCGGTGTCCCCGTCGTAGCGGCCCCCGTCCGTGTCCCGGATCGTCGCGAAGCCGTTGCCGTTCAGGACCGGCCCGAGGACGGGCCGCAGGGTGGTGCCGGCGGCGTCGACGCGCCCGCCGCCCGCGTGCCCGGACTCGACCTTGCCGATCGCGGCGAGGAGCTGCCAGCGCAGCCCGCAGCCCGGGTCGGTGCGGCCGATCCGGTGCTCGGCCTGCTCGTACGCGGCCAGCACGGTCACCGGTATCCCCTGCGCGCCGACCGCGCCGCCCATGGCGGCGGGCTGGTTCGGGGACCCGGCCGTCCCGCCGGCACCGGCCGGCGGGGCCTGCGCGTCCTCCGGCAGCAGGGCGGCCGGCGGCTCCGGGCTGGTGAGGGGCGGGAGTTCGGTGAGGTAGGTGCCGTCACCGCCGTCTTCGCCGCCGGCCGGCGGGGGCGCTGCGGCCCGGACCGCGCCCTCCCCCGCGGCGGCCGTACGGTAGCCGGGCGGGGCCTGCGAGGCGGTCACCGCGGCCGCAACCAGTGCACAGGCCACGGCGGCGGTCCCTCCCCTGCGCAGCCTGCCACGAGCCGTCCACCGAGCCGACATCAGCCGGTCCCCTCCCCCTCGACGTCGGCGTGACCCTACGTCAACTCCCTTCACACCGCAGCGATCGGCGCCCGGGCTTCACCACTTCCCCACGCCATGTGCAGGTCACGCATACTGTCCCGACCAGTTCGGGACGCATTGGCCTGAAGTAAAGGCACCGTCACCCGACGTGATCCGACGCCCGACACCCGACGCCTGACGCCCGTCCACCCGATGCCGCCGAAACACCAAGAGGTGCCGTGCCGTTCACCCTCAGCCATGCCGCCGCCGTCCTGCCCGCCGTACGCCGCACCGGCCGTGCGCGCGGCCCGCTCGTGGCCTCCGCGCTCGTCCTCGGCTCGTTCGCCCCCGACACGTTCTACTTCGCTGACGCCGTCGTCGGCGGCGTCATGCAGTACGGGGGGTTCACGCACTCGCTGCCCGGCGTGCTGACCGCGGACGCCCTCCTGACCGCCGTTCTCGCGGCCTGCTGGCTGCTGTTGCGCGAACCGCTGGTGGCGCTGCTACCAAGGGCCCGCCAGGGCCGGGTGCACGCCCTGCTGCGGGGAGAGGACTGGCGGGGCGGGTCGGACGGGCGGGGCGCGCGGCGGCCGGCAGTGCTCGTGCTGTGGTTCTACCTCTCGGCGGTACTGGGCTCGCTGACGCACGTGGTGTGGGACAGCTTCACGCACCTGGACCGGTGGGGGACGAACGCCCTGCCCCGGCTCGGTGAGCCGATCGCCTTCGGGTACCCGCTCTACACCTACCTCCAGTACGGCTCGTCGGCGGTCGCGGCCGGCGGGCTCCTCTGGTTCGCGGCAACGGCCTTGCGCCGGACGCCCGATCGGCCCGCGCCCGCGGCGGTGCCGGTCCTGCGCCGGGCCGAGGTGCTGGTCTCGGCCGTCCTCGTGGCCGGCTGCGTGGCCGCCGGGGTGACGACGCGGTTGATGCGCTTCTTCACGTTCTACGACCGGATCCGATCGCCCCTCGACATCATCCCGACCGTCTGCTTCGGCGCGGGCGCCGGCCTCGCGGTGGGCCTGCTGCTGTACGGGGCCCTGGTGCGGCTGCGGCACCGCCGGCCGGCCACCGCCCAAGACCCCGACCCCGACGGACAGGGCCAGCGGGCGGAGCGGAGCGGCCGGCACCCCGCGGACACGGAATCGCCCGAACCGCTCCGCACCCGGTAGCACGAACGCGTGCGCCCGCCCCCACCGGACGGCGGGGGCGGGCGCAGGCGTTCGGGGCTCCGGGTCGGTCAGTGGGCGGCGGACTCCCAGTCGGTGCCGACGCCGACGGACACGTCCAGCGGGGCCCGCAGCTCGACGGCGGCGGCCATCTCGCGGCGCACCAGCTCCTCGACCCGCTCGCGCTCGCCCGGGGCGATCTCCAGCACGATTTCGTCGTGGACCTGGAGCAGCATCCGCGACTTCAGGCCGGCCTCGGCGATCGCCCGGTCCACGCGCAGCATGGCGACCTTGACGATGTCGGCGGCGGTGCCCTGGATCGGGGCGTTCAGCGCCATCCGCTCGGCGGCCTCGCGGCGCTGGCGGTTGTCGCTGCCCAGGTCCGGCAGGTAGCGGCGGCGCCCGAAGACCGTCGCCGTGTATCCGGTGGCGCGGGCCTCGTCGACGACGCGCTGCAGGTAGTCCCGGACCCCGCCGAAACGCTCGAAGAAGGTCTCCATCAGCCCGCGCGCCTCGGCCGGCTCGATCCCGAGCTGCTGGGCGAGGCCGAAGGCGGAGAGCCCGTACGCGAGCCCGTACGACATCGCCTTGATCTTGCGCCGCATCTCGGCGTCGACGGCGGACCGCTCCACGCCGAACACCTGGGAGGCGACGGTGGTGTGCAGGTCCTCACCCGACAGGAAGGCCTGGATCAGGCCCTCGTCCTCGGAGAGGTGGGCCATGACGCGCAGTTCGATCTGGCTGTAGTCGGCGGTCATGAGGGACTCGTAGCCCTCGCCGACGACGAACCCGCGGCGGATGGCCCGGCCCTCGTCGGTCCGCACCGGCACGTTCTGCAGGTTGGGGTCGGTGGAGGAAAGGCGCCCGGTCGCGGCGGTGGTCTGGCTGAAGCTGGTGTGCACCCGGCCGTCGGCGGCGATCGTCTTGACCAGGCCCTCCACGGTCACCCGCAGCTTGGCCTGCTCCCGGTGCCGCAGCATGATCACGGGCAGTTCGTGGTCGGTCTGCGCGGCCAGCCAGGCCAGGGCGTCCGCGTCCGTGGTGTAGCCGGTCTTGGTCTTCTTGGTCTTCGGCAGGTCGAGCTCGCCGAAGAAGACCTCCTGGAGCTGCTTGGGCGAGCCGAGGTTGAACTCGTGGCCCACCGACGCGTGCGCCTCCTTCACCGCCTGCTGCACGGCACCGGCGAACTGCTGCTCCATGGCCACCAGGTGGTCGCGGTCGGCGGCGATGCCGGCCCGCTCCATCCGGGCCAGCAGCTCGGACGTGGGCAGCTCCATGTCGTGGAGCAGGTCGGCGGCGCCGACCTCCACGAGCTTGCCGGTGAAGGCCTCCCCGAGGTCCAGGACGGCACGGGCCTGCGCCATCAGCGCCTCGGCCTCGGCGGTCTCGTCGGCACCGAAGGCCAGCTGGCCGTCGGCCGCGGCGGGCTGCAGCTCGCGGCCCAGGTACTCCACCGACAGCACGTCCAGCGCGAAGGACCGCCGGCCCGGCTTGACCAGGTACGCGGCGAGCGCGGTGTCCATGGTGACGCCGGCCAGGCTCCAGCCGTGCTCCGGGAAGACCCGCATCAGGACCTTGGCGTTGTGCACGACCTTGGGCCGGTCCGGGTCGGCGGCCCAGGCCGCGAAGGCCTGCTCGTCGGCCTCGCCCAGCTCGGACGGGTCGAACCAGGCGGCCGCACCGCCGGCCGCGGCCAGCGCGACCTCGGCCACATTGCCCTGGCCCAGCGCCCAACTGTCCACGGTGGACACGCCCAGGGGGCCGCCCCCGTGGGCCGCGAGCCACGGCGCGAGCTCACCCGCGCCCAGCACGGACCCGTCCAGCTCCACGGCGGCGGCCGGAGCCGGGGCCTCCTCCTGGCCTGCGCCCGGGTCCACCGCCAGCAGCCGCTCGCGCAGTGAGGCGTTGCGGATCTCCAGCACGTCCAGCACACCGGTCACGGCGGACCGGTCGTAGGGGGCCCGCTCCAGGTCGGCCGGGGCCCTGTCCAGCTCCACGTCGCGGACCATCTCGGTCAGGACCCGGTTGAGCTTCACCGACTCCAGGTGGTCGCGGAAGTTCTGCCCGGCCTTGCCCTTGACCTCGTCGGCGCGCTCCACCAGCTCCGCGAACGACCCGAACTGGTTGATCCACTTGGCGGCGGTCTTCTCGCCGACGCCCGGGATGCCCGGCAGGTTGTCCGACGGGTCGCCGCGCAGCGCCGCGAAGTCCGGGTACTGCTGCGGGGACAGGCCGTACTTCTCCACGACCTTCTCCGGCGTGAACCGGGTCAGCTCGGAGACGCCCTTCGTCGGGTACAGCACCGTGGTGTGCTCCGAGACCAGCTGGAAGGAGTCCCGGTCACCGGTGACGATCAGCACCTCGTAGCCGAGCGCCTCCGCCTGCGTCGCCAGCGTCGCGATCACGTCGTCGGCCTCGAAGCCGTCGACGGCGAACCGCGGCACGTTCATCGCGTCCAGCAGCTCGCCGATCAGCTCCACCTGCCCCTTGAACTCGTCCGGGGTCGAGGAGCGGTTCGCCTTGTACTCGGGGAACTCCGTCGAGCGCCACGTCTTGCGCGAGACGTCGAAGGCCACCGCGAAGTGCGTGGGCGCCTCGTCGCGCAGCGTGTTCGCCAGCATCGAAGCGAAGCCGTAGATCGCGTTCGTCGGCTGGCCGGTCACCGTGGTGAAGTTCTCCGCGGGCAGCGCGAAGAACGCCCGGTACGCCAGGGAGTGCCCGTCCATGAGCATCAGGCGGGGACGGTCCGCTGCGGTCGTCTGGTCGGTCTTCTTCGATGCGTTCTCTGCCACGCCCCCGATCCTAGGCCGCTCCACCGACAATCCCGGCCCGGCGATCACCGCCCCGGTCGTGACAGGATCGGACGCGAACGCGAAGCGCTAGGCCCGGCCGGCGCACTGCCCGACGTGCTCAAAGGGGAGCGACATGGCCACGAAGCCGCCCGCAGGTGATCCCGTACAGGACGCGCCGCAGGTCGCGCCCCCGCAGCACGCCGCCGCTGGCCTGCCCGCGATCAAGCACACCCTGCGGATCGCACAGGCCCAGATGGGCCTGGCCCGCACCGCCCGCACCCTGCTCAAGGTCAACCAGAAGGACGGCTTCGACTGCCCCGGCTGCGCCTGGCCCGAGGGCGACAAGCGGCACACGGCCGAGTTCTGCGAGAACGGCGCCAAGGCCGTCGCCGAGGAAGCCACGCTGCGCCGGGTCACCCCGGACTTCTTCGCCGCCCACCCGCTCGCCGACCTCGCGGCCCGCTCCGGGTACTGGCTGGGCCAGCAGGGCCGCATCACGCAGCCCATGCTGCTGGAACGAGGGGCCGACCCGGAGGGCGCCGACCGGTACGAGGCCGTCACCTGGGAGCGGGCCTTCGAGATCATCGCCGAGGAGCTGAACGCCCTCGGCTCCCCCGACGAGGCCCTCTTCTACACCTCGGGCCGCACCAGCAACGAGGCCGCGTTCCTCTTCCAGTTGTTCGCCCGCGAGTTCGGCACCAACAACCTGCCCGACTGCTCCAACATGTGTCACGAGTCCTCCGGCTCCGCACTCACCGAGACGATCGGCATCGGCAAGGGCAGCGTCTCCCTGGAGGACCTCCACCAGGCCGACCTGATCATCGTCGCCGGGCAGAACCCGGGCACCAACCACCCCCGCATGCTCTCCGCCCTGGAGAAGGCCAAGACCTCCGGCGCGAAGATCATCTCGGTGAACCCGCTGCCCGAGGCCGGCACCGAGCGCTTCAAGAACCCCCAGACCCCGATCGGCATGCTCAAGGGCACCGCCCTGACCGACCTCTTCCTCCAGATCCGCATCGGCGGCGACCAGGCCCTCTTCCGCCTCCTGAACAAGCTCGTGATCGAAGCGTCCGAGAGCGGCTCCGCCGCGGGGTCCGGCGCCGTCGACGAGGACTTCGTCCGCGAGCACACCCACGGCTACGAGGAGCTGCGGGCCGCCGCGGCCGAGGCCGACTGGGACGAGACCCTCGCCGCCACCGGCTTGACCCGGCCCGAGATCGAACGCGCCCTCGCCATGGTCCTGGCCTCACAGCGCACGATCGTCTGCTGGGCCATGGGCCTCACCCAGCACAAGCACGCCGTCGCCACCATCCGCGAGGTCGTCAACCTGCTCCTGCTCCGCGGCAACATCGGCCGACCCGGAGCCGGCGTCTGCCCCGTCCGCGGCCACTCCAACGTCCAGGGCGACCGCACCATGGGGATCTTCGAACGCCCCGCCCCCGCCTTCCTCGACGCCCTCGACAGGGAGTTCGGGATCACCTCGCCCCGGCACCACGGCTACGACGTGGTCCGCTCCATCGAGGCCCTGCGCGACGGCAAGGCCAAGGTGCTCTTCGCGATGGGCGGCAACTTCGTCGGCGCGACCCCCGACACCGAGGTCACCGAGGCCGCGGTCCGCCGCGCCTCCCTCACCGTGCACGTCTCCACCAAGCTCAACCGCTCCCACGCGGTCACCGGCCGGCGCGCCCTGATCCTGCCCACCCTGGGCCGCACCGACAAGGACGTACAGGCGTCGGGCCGGCAGTTCGTCACCGTCGAGGACTCCATGGGCATGGTCCACGCCTCCCGCGGCAACCTCGCCCCGGCCTCCCCGCACCTGCTCTCCGAGCCGGCGATCGTGGCCCGCATGGCCCGCGCCGTCCTCGGCCCGTCCTCCACCACCCCCTGGGAGGAGTTCGAGCGGGACTACGGCACCATCCGCGACCGGATCTCCCGCGTCGTCCCCGGCTTCGAGGACTTCAACGCCCGCGCCGCCCGCCCCGAGGGCTTCCGCCTCCCCCACGCCCCCCGCGACGAGCGCCGCTTCCCGACGGCCACCGGCAAGGCCAACTTCACCGCCGCGCCCGTGGAGTACCCGAAAATCCCCGAGGGCCGGCTGCTGCTGCAGACCCTGCGCAGCCACGACCAGTACAACACCACGATCTACGGCCTCGACGACCGCTACCGCGGGATCACCGGCGGCCGCCGCATCGTCATGGTCAACCCCGAGGACGCGGCCGAGCTCGGGCTCGCCGACGGCTCCTACACGGACCTGGTCGGCGAGTGGAAGGACGGTGTGGAGCGGCGCGCGCCCGGCTTCCGCGTCGTCCACTACCCCACCGCCCGCGGTTGCGCGGCGGCCTACTACCCCGAGACGAACGTGCTCGTCCCGCTCGATTCCACCGCCGACACCAGCAACACCCCCGCCAGCAAGTCCGTCGTCGTGCGCTTCGAACCGGCCTGATAGAACGACGTCAGGACGAGATGGTTAACGAGCGTTGACGAACGGAGCCGGCCCATGGGCGAGCAGCACGCTGTGAAGTTCCCGCAGGAGGTCCTGGACGAGTACGCAGCCCTGGGCATCGACCTGCCCGCGCTGTTCTCGGCGGGCCACCTCGGCGAGCGGATGGACATCCGCATCCTGGAGGCGGCCCCCGACCGGGTCGTCGGCACCATGCCGGTCGAGGGCAACACCCAGCCCTACGGCCTCCTGCACGGCGGCGCCTCCGCCGTCCTGGCCGAAACCCTCGGCTCGGTCGGCGCCATGCTCCACGGCGGCATCAACAAGATCGCCGTCGGCGTCGACCTGAACTGCACGCACCACCGCGGAATCCGCTCCGGCCTGGTCACCGGCGTCGCCACCCCGGTGCACCGCGGCCGCTCCACCGCCACCTACGAGATCGTGATCAGCGACGAGCGGGACCGGCGGGTGTGCAGCGCCCGCCTGACCTGCCTGCTGCGCGACGCCGCCGCCGCACCGGCCGCCGGGGCCTGACCCCCGGCGCCCCGGCCCCGGCCTCGTACAGGCCCGGTTCCCACCCCTCCCCGGGGCGGGAACCGGGCCTGCGCCGTCTCCGCCCCGCCCGCGCCCCGGCTCCGGCGGCCCCCGCGGGCCCCGGCCGTGGCAACCGCCCGGAATCCGCCAGTCCGTACCTGCCCCGTGCACGGCCGTTGTGTCACCGAAGGTGACGGCCTACCGTCGCCTGCATGGGCACCCAGCCACCCCGCGCGGCCCGGTACGGCGCCGTCGCGCTCCTCGCGGCCCTCGCCCTCGGGGCGGGCTCCGCCTGCGCCCCCGGCAGCCCGAAGTCCGCGCAGGAGGCCGCCCCGAGCCCGGTCCCACCGGCCCGGATCTGCACAACTCTGGTGTCCTACTGGGCAAAAGAGTCCCTGACGGGCAGTTACTGGGCCGGGCTGGACTGGGAGCAGAAGGGCATGTCCAATGGGCAGTACGCGATCCACGAGGAAGCCGTTGCCGCAGGTCGGGCCGAGGAGCGAACTGCCGGTCTGGACAAGGCACTTGAGCTGGTCGACCGGCTCGTCGCGCAGCGCTGCGAGGAGCAGGGCGGGGCCACCTGGAGCTCGGAGAACTGGCGGCCGCCGAGCCCGGCGCGGTGACCGGATTCCCGAGCCCGCTGTCCGACTTCCGGGCACCCGGCGAAGCGCGACCGAACTGCGGGTCTGGGGCGTTCCGCCCGTTTCGGTCAAGATCCAATCGTACGAAGTGGATCAAGGGTCGTCATTACCATCAGTAATGCCCACGCCCGACAGAATCCCCCTTTTTCGCGCACGCAATGCCGCCGTCGCGATTCTTTCGGACACGCGCTGCAACATTCGGCCCGATTTGATCTATGACAGGACCATGAGGCCCTCAAGCCCCTTAGAGAACCGGGGAATTCTCACGATGCGGACGCCCAACAGCGTCGCCAAACGCCCGATCTGTCCGAACTCCCGCCGCACATTCTTGGCCTTGGCATAACAAGACAGTCACATCCTCCTTTCCCCGCTCCCCCACGCTCGCCACCTCGGCCTAGAGTCACGGCCAGTCACCGCGCCACAGAGCGCAAACCCAGCACGGCCGTGGAACTCCCAGTGCGGCCCGGCTCCCGTTCGGCACCCTCCACTTCGAGGGTGGCCGCGCCAGGGAAAGGAAGAATCGTGCGACACCGTTCTCTGCTTGTCCTCACGACCGTGATCACCACGGGAGCCCTCACCCTTACCGCCTGCGGTTCCCGTGATGCGGCAAAGACCGGGGACAAGGCCGACGGCTCCAAGACCGTCGTCGTCATCGGCGTTGACGCCCCGCTCACCGGCTCCCTTTCCGCTCTCGGCCAGGGCATCAAGAACTCCGTGGACCTCGCGGCCAAGACCGCAAACAAGAACAACGAGGTCCCCGGCGTTGAATTCAAGGTCGAAGCCCTTGATGACCAGGCAGTTCCTGCCTCCGGCCAGGCAAACGCCACCAAGCTCGTAGGCAACAAGGACGTTCTCGGCGTCGTCGGCCCGCTGAACTCCGGCGTCGCCCAGCAGATGCAGGGCGTCTTCGCCTCCGCCAACCTCGCCCAGGTCTCCCCGGCCAACACCAACCCGGCCCTCAGCCAGGGCGACAACTGGGGCAAGGGCGAGTTCAAGCGCCCCTTCAAGACCTACTTCCGCACCGCCGCCACCGACGTCGTCCAGGGCAAGTTCGCCGCCCAGTACCTCTTCAAGGACGCCGGCAAGAAGAAGGTCTTCGTCGTCGACGACAAGCAGACCTACGGCGCCGGCCTCGCCGGCATCTTCACCGAGGAGTTCAAGAAGCTCGGCGGCGAGGTCGTCGGCACCGACCACGTCACCGTGAAGGAGACCGACTTCTCCTCCACCGCCGACAAGGTCAAGTCCTCCGGCGCCGACTCCGTCTACTTCGGCGGCCAGTACCCCGAGGGCGGCCTGCTCTCCGACCAGATCAAGAAGACCGGCGCCAACATCCCGCTCTTCGGCGGCGACGGCATCTACGACCCGGCCTTCATCTCCGCCTCCGCCGAGGCCAACGACGGCGACCTCGCCACCTCCATCGGCGCCCCCGTCGAGAAGCTCGACACCGCCAAGAAGTTCATCGAGGACTACAAGGCGGGCGGCTACAAGGACCCGTACGCGGCCTACGGCGGCTACTCCTACGACGCCGGCTGGGCCGTCATCCAGGCCGTCAAGGCCGTCGTCGCCGCCAACGGCGGCAAGGTCCCGACCGACGCCCGCGCCAAGGTCGTCGAGGCCCTCAGCAAGGTCTCCTTCGACGGCGTCACCGGCAAGGTCTCCTTCGACGAGTACGGCGACACCACCAACAAGCAGCTCACGGTCTACAAGGTCGAGGGCGGCAAGTGGATCGACGTCAAGAGCGACACCTTCAACCAGTAGTCGCCACGCCTGACGGCACCACCACCTGACCCACCCAAAGGAACAAGCCGCGGGGGGGCGCGACCAGCACCCCCGCCCCCCCGAGAAAAAGCAACACCCACAACACCCCCCCCCCAGCACCCCAAACCACCAACACAAACCAACACGCCAGAACACACCGCGCGATAAATC